>CAZBHY010000012.1:7171-17424 GCA_964491705.1 uncultured Planctomycetales bacterium | reverse complement strand
GTCAAGGGCCCCAAGGTCAAGGTCGATGTTTTGACAAAGTCTTCGGTGATGAAGATTGTTGAGGATGTTTTGGAAGAAGACAAAACGCTCAATCCGATTTTTTTTACGGATTATTTCACATTTCTTTGCCCTTTGGCCAAGGTCAAAAAAGAGCAGCCGGCCATTTCTGAACGGTTTGAATGTTTTGTGGCCGGAATGGAAATCGGCAATGCTTATACCGAGCTCAATAATCCCGGTGAGCAGAAGCAGCGCTTTCTAGAGGACCTGCAAGATGACACGGAAACCGGGTTGAGGACGATTGATGAGGATTACATTACGGCCTTGGAATACGGGATGCCTCCGGCCGGGGGGATGGGTATCGGGATTGATCGTCTGGTGATGCTGTTGACAGATTCTCCGACGATCAGGGATGTTATTTTGTTCCCGCTATTGAAACCGATTGAAGAGGAGGCATGCGCACAGACGCCTACGGACGTTGAGGAATAATTTGCTTTTCGTCGATGGCGATGTGTTCATGCGTATGGACTATGAATTTTGAAAATTTTATCAGCTGCCGTTATCTCAGGTCATCCAAAGGCCATTTTCTTTCATTTTTAAATATCATTTCGATCGGCGGCGTGGCGATCGGTGTGATGGCGCTGATCGTTGTGCTGGGGGTGATGACCGGGTTCGGAAATAATTTACGGGAAAAAATTATTGGGACCACGCCGCATGTGTTCATTGAGAAAGAGATCGGGGTCAAAGATTTTGATGCCGTTGGGAAGATGGTGCAGCAGATCCCCGATGTCGAGGGATATTCTCCCTATGTCCAGGGGAATGTTTTCTTGGAGACATCATCCGGACGGGCGCTGGGCCAGATTGTCCGCGGCGTTATTCCTGAGACGGAAGCCAGGGTGACCAAGATCCAGGAATATCTGACACAAGGCAGCCTGAACGATCTCAAAGAGAATAGCGTGATTATCGGCAGTGAGTTGGCGCGGTATTTTGGTTACCGTATCGGGGACGTGATTACGGTGATCGCCCCTGGTTCTGGGATCGAAGGCCGAGGGTGGCGTTATCAGCTGACCATTGTGGGTATTTTTAATAGCGGGATGATTGATTTTGATACGAATTTGTTGTTGGTGAATATGGCCAAGGCTCAGCAGATTTTTGATTTGCCGAGTAATATTGCGACAGGTGTTGGTGTCAAACTCAAAGATCCCTATCGCGCGGAAGCGGTCAAGGCGAGCATTTATCATGAATTAGGATATTCGTTTTTGGTGAAGACATGGATTGATATGAACCGGAATCTTTTTGAAGCGTTGTTTTTAGAAAAATGGGGACTGTTTATTATCCTTGCGTTTATGGTCCTGGTTGCGGCTTTTAATATTATTAGCACGTTGATTGTCACGGTGACATCGAAAATCCACGATATCGGCATTATGCAGTCTTTTGGGGTGACCAAAGGGTCGATCCGTCGTATCTTTACCAAGCAGGGCATTCTGATCGGAATGCAGGGAACATTTTTAGGTGTGGTAATGGGTGTGGGCATCAGCTATATTTTGTCGCATTATGTTAAGGTGCCAGTGGAGATTTATTCTATTACGCATGTCCCGGTCCAGTTGCAACTGAGTGATATGCTGATCATTGTGGCGTCATCCATGATGATTACGTTCTTAGCAACAATTTATCCGGCTTATAAAGCCGCGAACCTGTCAACAGTGGACGCTCTGCGTTACGAGTGATGTCCATGGGCATTGTGGCGTTGGCGTGCATCGCTGTTGATGATACGACAAGGAACCTGCTGTTATGTTAAGCGCAAAAAATATTCATAAGATTTATCACACGCCTGGCCATCACGTTCGGGATGTGCATGTCCTGCGCGGGGTGAGCTTGACGATCAATCAGGGCGATGTGGTTGCGATTGTCGGACCCTCTGGTGCGGGGAAATCGACATTGTTGCATGTGATCGGCGGTTTGGATCAGCCCACACAGGGCGAGGTTGTTTTTGATGGTCGGAATATTTACACCTTGAATGATCGGGCCCGTGCGAAAATTCGTAATGAAAAGATCGGGTTTATTTTTCAGTTTTATCATCTGCTTCCGGAGTTTAGTGCCTTGGAGAACGCTGTTCTTCCTGCTTTGGTCAGATCTGGTGCGCGGATGAACGCTGCGATGAAGGATATCGGCATGGATTTGCTTCGACGCGTGGGGTTGCAGGATCGGGCGTTGCATAAGCCCAGTGAATTGAGCGGGGGAGAACAGCAGCGGGTGGCGATTGCCAGGGCGATGGTGAATCAGCCAGACATCCTTTTTTGTGATGAACCGACTGGGAATTTAGATTCGGAAAATGGGGCTGGGATCATTGATCTTTTGATGAAACTGAACACGGTCAATCATCAGACCCTGGTCATTGTGACGCATGATGACGGGATTGCCCGCTTGGCGCATCGGACGGTGTATTTAAAGGATGGGGAAATACTAACAAACCACAGCAGTGCTGGGCACAAAAAACACGGACAATGATGGGCGCATTGGGTGTAATGTGGGCAGGGCTGCGGCACATGAAAAAGTGAGGGGACAATGGAGATCTTTCTTAATGGGAAATTTGTGAGCAAACAGGACGCGACAGTGTCTGTTTTTGATCATGGTTTTTTATATGGAGATGGCGCATTCGAAGGCATCCGGGCGTACCAGCGATGTGTGTTTCGTTTGAAGCAGCACATCGATCGTTTGTATGAAACGCTGCATACGCTGATGATTGATCTGCCGATGTCCAAAGATCAAATGATCGCCGCGATGGTGGAGACATTAAAGCGCAATAATATTGACGATGGATATATCCGGTTGATCGTGACGCGCGGGGTGGGAGATCTGGGTTTGGATCCGAAAAAATGTCATGGACAGCCTTCGGTCATTATCATTGCGGATAAAATAGTCCTTTATCCGAAAGAATTTTATGAGAACGGGATGGATATCATTACCGTTCCGACGGTGCGCAATCATCCGGAGGCCTTGAACCCTCAGTTGAAATCATTGAATTATCTGAATAACATTCTGGCAAAAATTGAGGCGGGAATTTCTGGGTTTAATGAGGCGATCATGCTGGATGTCAGCGGGTATGTCGCGGAATGCACGGGCGACAATATTTTTATTTTGAAAAATGGGGAATTGTTGACGCCGATGGAAGGACGTTTGCAGGGGATTACACGCGACGCGGTGATCGAGCTTGCCGGCAAAGAACGCATCACGGTGCGCGAGGCGTGGTTGACGCGGCATGAGATTTATAACGCAGATGAATGTTTTCTAACCGGCACCGCTGCCGAAATTGTTCCGATTGTCAAGGTTGATGGTCGGCGGATCGGCGATGGAAAGCCTGGCGCTGTGACGCAAAAATTATTGGCGCGTTTTCAGGATCTGGTGAAGAAAGATGGGGTCAAATATTAACATCAGTGCTCACCCAGAACTTACGAGGCAACAACTGTTGTTTTGAACCCGAGTTGGGCATTTGAGTGGAGGTCCTTATGAAGTGCGAGATATGCGGGAAAAAGAAAGCGACGGTGCATTTAACGGAATTGGTTGATGAGCAGATGTCTGAACTTCATATCTGTGAGGATTGCGCTCGAGAAAAAAGCGTGCAGATGGAACAGCAGTTCGGGTTAGCGGATTTGCTGGCCGGGCTGGCAGATTTTGGCAAGCCGATGCCTGAAAAGGCCGCTCCGCAGCAGGTTTTGCAGTGCGCCCATTGTGCAACAACATACCAGGAGTTCAAAAAACATGGCCGTTTGGGATGCAGCGAATGCTATCGCTCGTTTCAGGCACAGCTAGGTTCTTTGTTAAAAAAAATTCACGGCGCCAGCAAACATTCCGGTAAGAGCCCTATGAATGTCAAACAGCCGCTCGATCGTCCGGAGGAGGCCGTTGTGGAGTCCGCAGCGGGAGACAGCCTTGATGAGTTAAAACAGCAGCTGCAACAGGCGGTGCTGTGTGAGGATTATGAGCGGGCCGCGCAATTGCGGGACAAGATCCGGGTGATGGAAAAAAAAGGATAGACGCCGATGAATTTGAATGATTTGATATTTCGAACGGGAGAATGGTTGAAAGGATGCGGGCCGTCGTCTCATATTGTGATGTCGACACGGCTGCGTCTGGCACGCAATCTTTCCAAGGTTCCGTTTCCCAATCGCGCAAATAAAAAGCAGTTGGATGATGTGATTCAGCAGGTGCAGAAAGCAGCGTCACAGATTGATTTTTTTAAGGATGCGACATTTTTCCGTATGAGCGAGTTAGATGGTGTGGATAAAGAGTTTCTAGTGGAACGCCATTTGATGAGTCATGAACACGCGGCGGATATTGATGGTAAAGGGTTGCTGGTTTCTGCGGAAGAGATTTTATCTGTCATGGTCAATGAAGAAGATCATCTGCGCGTTCAGGTTCTGAATTCCGGGCTAAACCTCTTTGAGGCATGGAAAATTATCAATGCCATTGACAATGCCCTTTCGGAGAAATTAAATTTTGCCTTCTCTCCGCAATGGGGATATCTGACCGCATGCCCGACCAATACCGGGACAGCGATGCGGGGATCGGTGATGTTGCATCTTCCGGCGCTGGTGATGACCAAGCAGATCAATAAGGTGCTGGCGGCTATTGCAAAACTCAATTTTGCGTCGCGCGGATTTTACGGAGAAGGCACCGATGCGGCCGGCAATTTTTATCAGATTTCAAATCAGGTATCGCTGGGGCACAGTGAGGAAGATATCCTGGAAAACATCAATGGCCTGATCCGTCAGATTATTGAGCAGGAAGAGCAGGCGCGCCAGGCCTTGGTTGTCCAGAATCGCCCTTTGTTAGAAGATAAGATTTATCGTTCATTGGGTTTGCTGGAAACGGCCCGCATTGTTTCCAGTCAGGAGACCGTGGAATTGCTGTCGATGGTGCGTCTGGGTGTTGACTTGGGAATTTTAAAGAATATTTCGTTGCCGGTGTTAAATCAACTGCTGATTACAATTCAACCGGCGCATTTACAGAGGATTGAAGGATCGCGGCTGTCCGCTTCGGCTAGGGATATCAAGCGCGCGAGCCTGATTCGTCAAAAACTAGGAGGGGAAAAAGATGTTTAATCGTTTTACGGAACGGGCGAGGAAGGTCATTATTTATGCCAAGGAAGAGGCTCGGCATTTCAATCATGATTATATCGGCACAGAACATCTTTTATTAGGTCTCGTGAAAGAAGGCGAAGGGGTGGCTGCAGCGGTGTTGCAGAAGATGGGCGTGGATTTGGAAACGATTCGTGTCGAAATTGAAAAACTCGTTCAAGCGGGACCTGAGACCCAGGTCATGGGGGATATTCCGTTTACGCCACGATCAAAAAAGGCACTGGAGCTTTCTGCGGAAGAAGCCCGCGCCTTGGGCCATAATTATATCGGAACCGAGCATTTGTTGCTGGGTTTGGTTAAAGAGGGCGAGGGCATGGCGTATCGGGTTTTGTTGAATCTCGGTATCGATCTTGACCGTCTGCGTATGGAGATCATGGAAATTCTTGGCTCTGGCGTCGCTGGCTTTGGGATGGAAGAGCAAGCCAAGGTCGCGGGTAAGACGCCGGCGATTGATGCGTACGGGCGCAATCTGAATAAATTGGCACGGGAAAATAAATTGGATCCGGTGATCGGACGGAACAATGAGATTGAACGCATTGTGCAGATTTTAAGCCGTCGGACAAAAAATAATCCGGTTCTCTTAGGGGAAGCGGGTGTGGGAAAGACTGCGATCGTCGAGGGTTTGGCACAGCTGATTGTTCAGGGCGATGTGCCAGAGATCTTGCGGGATAAGACGATTATTATTTTGGATCTCGCGATGATGATTGCCGGAACAAAGTATCGCGGGCAATTTGAGGAACGGATTAAGGCAATTATGGATGAAATTAAGCGGTCAACGAAGATTATTCTTTTTGTTGATGAAATCCATACGTTGGTTGGCGCTGGGGCGGCAGAGGGAGCGATTGATGCTGCGAATATTCTCAAACCGGCTTTGGCCCGGGGAGAGATCCAGTGTATCGGGGCGACAACGTTGGATGAATATCGCAAGCATATTGAAAAAGATGCCGCGCTCGAACGGCGGTTTCAGACGATCATCGTGGATCCTCCGACAGAAGAGGAAACCGTCCAGATCTTAGAAGGTCTGCGGGACAAATATGAAGCGCATCACCGTGTCAAATTTTCTGATGACGCTATTCGGGCCGCGGTCAAATTGTCTGAACGGTATATTTCGGGCCGTGCGCTGCCTGATAAGGCCGTGGATATTTTGGACGAGGCTGGGTCGCGTGCACGTCTCAATGAGATGCGCGTTCCTCCGGAGGTGAAGGATCTGGAGCGTCAAATCGAAGACATCAAACAAGAAAAAGAAGCGCATATTAAGAGCCAGGATTTTGAAAAGGCGGCGCATATGCGTGATGAAGAACGCATCGCGCGGGAAAAATTAGAAAACATCCGCAACGCATGGCAGAAGGATCGGGATAGCGCAACGGTCACGATTGGTGAAGATGATATTGCGCGGGTTGTGTCGCAATGGACGAAGATTCCTCTGGTCCGTTTGGAGCAGAATGAAAGTAATCGTTTGCTGAGCATGGAACAGAAGATGAAAGAGGTCGTGATCGGCCAGGAAGAACCGATCAGTGCGATTGCGCGTGCGGTGCGTCGATCACGGGCTGGGATTAAAGATCCCCGCCGTCCCATTGGTTCGTTTGTTTTCTTGGGCCCGACAGGTGTGGGCAAGACATTGTTAGCCAGGGTTTTGGCGGAATTTATGTTCGGGGATGAAGATGCCCTGATTCAGGTGGACATGTCTGAATATATGGATAAATATAATGTGTCTCGGTTGATCGGTGCACCGCCGGGGTATGTCGGTTATGAAGAAGGCGGCCAGTTGACAGAGAAGGTCCGCCGCAAACCGTATTCGGTCGTGCTGCTCGATGAAATTGAGAAGGCGCATCCGGATGTTTTTAATCTGTTGCTTCAGGTTTTGGAAGACGGGCGTTTAACAGACAGCCTGGGACGAAAAGTAGATTTTCGTAATACCATTATCTTGATGACCTCAAATGTCGGAGCCGACATGTTGCGTCAAAAAGGCGGATTGGGTTTTTCGTCGCAGCGAGATGGCGCTCAGTATGAAGACATGAAGGCCCGTTTGTTGGATGAAATGAAAAAGGCCTTTAAGCCAGAATTTTTGAACCGTATTGATGATATTATTGTCTTCAAGTCGTTGGCGCGCGAAGATTTGAATCAGATTGTGAAAAATGAAGTCAATCATGTTATCCGGCGGTTAAAAGAGCAGGAGATCGCTTTGGAGATTACCGATGATGCCATTGAATTTATTATTGAAAAGGGGTTTGATCCTGTTTTTGGCGCGCGTCCCCTGAAGAGGACGATTCAGCGCTATATTGAGGATTCTCTGGCTGAAGAAATCATCGCGGGCAAACATAAGCCCGGCACTAAGATTAAGATTGTTCGGAAGAATGATGCCTTGTCGTTTGAATAAAAGATTGGGTGAGATCACTATGGTGGTATTACGGGTTTTTTTTATCGTGTGGCAAAATCATCTTTGTTTTCAGAGGAGGTGTTTTAGGCAACAGGTGCTGGGATGGTGTGCAGGGATTTTTTTATTGGTTGCGTCAGAGAGTGTGTATGCCAAACAGACGATTCCCATCGCAGGCACTCTGAATGCGGCCGATAAGACATTATCTGTTGAAATTGGGCATGGTCAGCCGTTTTATTTTGAGGTGACAAAGACAGCTGATTCTGGTTATGAGTTACGTTTGACCGTCACAAATTGGGCAACGCCTTTTTTTGATTTATCAACGGTTTTGAATGGATCGTTGGTTATCCAACCGGCTCTGGAAGGCGGCGGGTTGCAACTGAGTGGCCGCTTGCGTTCTCGGTATACATTGCTGAATCAGCTCCCTTTTGAAGAATTGAATGTTGCGTTTTCATTAATCGGGGGGCGATTGGTCATTGATACATTGACGGTCGGGCCGTTTGTGTGCTCCGGAGAAGTTGTCTTAGGGCCGAGTCCCTCGATGAATCTGACCCTTCAGTTTCAGTCGGTTTCATTGGCGCACCTTTCAGAAATTTTTTATCGCAATAGCGATATTGATATGCAAGGCGATGTGACCGGAGAGGTGCAGTTGCAAGGTCCGCTTGATCAGTTGCAGGTGAAGGGCCGGGTCGTTTCTTATCAGGGATTTGTCGGCCGGTATGGATATAATGCAGCGCAGATTTCTTTCAGTGGGATTTATCCGTTTGTTTATATCGATGATTCGCAGATCACGCAGGAGGATGGTCTCAGTTTTAATATCCAGGGGACATTGGACCTAACGGATTTAAAGAATTTAAAGAAGCAATTGGAACGTTTTATTGGATCACCGCTGGTCTCCCGGCAAGGGGAGAACTTGGAGTGGACGTTTAAACGGCTGCATTCGCCGCAGAAGCCTGGCACTACGGAATTTAAATATATGCTCAAAAAAGATGATCCTTCCGGCGAGGCAGCCAATATTTTTGGTGTTCAGCGGCGCATGGAATTTTAGGTGAAGGGATAGATGATGGGGAAGCCGAAAATTGTGTATATCTGTCAGACGTGTGGATCGCAGTCGTTACGCTGGGTGGGCAAGTGCCCGGGCTGTGGAAGTTGGAATTCCTACGTTGAAGAGAATATTACGCCAGTCAATCGGGAGCCCCGTTCCGGTGTGGTTCTGGATCAGCGTCCAACACTTTTAAAAGATGTCGTTGCGATGGATGATCAGCGAATATCCTTTGGCATGACGGAATTTGATCGTGTGCTTGGCGGCGGCATGGTGCCGGGTTCTGTTGTCTTGATTGGAGGGGATCCGGGTATCGGCAAGTCCACGCTGACACTTCAGGCCATGGTGCGGTTGAGTGACCAACAACGCACAGTATTATATGTCAGCGGTGAGGAATCGGTTCAGCAGACAAAGTTACGTGCCGACCGCTTGGGCGGATCAATGCGACAGGATCATTTGTTTATTGTGAATCAGGTGGATGTCTTGGCGATTCAGGCGCATATTGAAAATTTGAAACCAGATGCGGTGGTCGTGGATTCTATCCAGGTCATCTATCATCCGGACATCAGTTCCAGTCCTGGCAGCGTCAGTCAGGTGCGGGAATGCGCTGCCCTCTTAACGCAGTTGGCAAAAAGTTTGGGCATTGCGCTGTTTATTATTGGGCATGTCACCAAAGACGGTTCAATCGCCGGCCCACGCGTTTTGGAGCATATTGTGGATACGGTCTTATATTTTGAAGGCGAGCGATATACGTCATATCGCATTATCCGTAGCATGAAAAATCGGTTTGGCGCAACGCATGAATTGGGCGTTTTTGAGATGACCAACAGTGGCCTAGTTGAGGTGGAGAATCCGTCTGAATTGTTTTTATCCGAGCGGCCTCGCAAGGCATCGGGTTCGGTCGTGGTGCCGATCTTGGAAGGCAGTCGGCCGTTTTTAGTTGAGATCCAGGGCCTGGTGAGCCGTTCCAGTTTTGGAGTGGTCCGGCAGAAGGCCTATGGATTTGATCCGAATCGGTTGGCATTGTTGACGGCGGTCTTGGAGAAGCGGTTGGATTTGAATTTGGCGGATAAGGATATTTTTCTTAATGTGGTTGGGGGCGTGAAGGTGATCGATCCAGCTGCAGATTTGGGTGTGATGATTGCGGTTGCGTCGGCGTTGCTGGATAAAGTTGTTCCCTTTGATATGGTTTTTTTAGGCGAGGTGGGGTTGTCAGCGGAGGTGCGCAGTGTCAGCCAGATCGCGATCCGTTTGAATGAAGCTCACAAGCTTGGTTTTCAGCGGTGCGTTGTCCCGCAGAATAATATTAATAAACGGTCTGATATCAAAACAGACATGCAGGTCATTGCCGTCGCAGATGTTCGGCAGGCATTGAATGCCTTTGAATAAGGTTTTTTGATTTTTAAAATTTACAGAGGAGCCGAGGATGACCCTATTGTTTATTCGGATTTTTTTTCTGGGCATTATCATGTTCGTCGGGTACTTTATCGGAACTCTCTATGATGCCGGCAGCCAGGCGTTGGCGATCAGTGCGTTGGCCGGTGTTCTGTTGATCGGAATAGAGCGGACCATGAATCGCGTCTCAGTGCGGGGATTGTCCAGCATGGTCTTTGGTTTGTTGCTGGGCGTGTTTATGGCCAAGCTGGTATCGGACGTGATATCCCTGTTGTCGTTACCGGAGCATGTCCTGTCAACCGCACGC
>CAZBHY010000012.1:0-7161 GCA_964491705.1 uncultured Planctomycetales bacterium | reverse complement strand
GACATTGATTTTTTCATATCTGGGAGCGGTCATGGCGTTACGTGGGAAAGATGAATTTCATGTCATTATCCCCTATGTGCGTTTTAAACGACAAGATATCGGCGAGCGGCTCGTGATTTTGGATACCAGCGCAATTATCGATGGAAGGATCGCCCATATTATTAAGACGCGGTTTTTCGATGATCGATTGGTTGTCCCGCGATTTGTTTTGGGTGAGCTTCAGGTGATGGCAGATTCACACGATGAATTGAAGCGTCAGCGCGGGCGGAGGGGTTTGGATATCGTTGATCAGATGAAGAACGATGATCTGGTCGACGTCCGTGTTCATGAGGATGATTTTCATGAAGAGGACGGGGTGGATGCTAAGCTCATTCGTTTGGCGCGTTTGATTGATGCCCGCATTTGTACGACAGATTATAATTTGTCACGGGTCGCGAAGATTCAGGATGTCGAAACGGTGAACGTCCATGAGTTGGCTAAGGCCGTACGGCCACGGCTTTTTGTCGGAGATCATTTGACGGTATTGTTGGTCAAAGAGGGCAAGGAACAGGGTCAGGCGATCGCGTATACGCCGGATGGAACGATGGTGGTGGTAGCCAATGCGAAAGACCGGATGGGGGACAATGTGAATGTTGAGGTCACGTCGGCCTTGCAGACACAGAGCGGTGAGCTGATCTTTGCTAAATTGATGGAATAGGTAGGATATACGCGTATGAAAGTTCAAGCGATTGTTGTCGCGGCAGGATCAGGCGAACGGTTGAAGGCAGGTGTTGCTAAGCCGTTTGTCATGTTGCGTGGCCGGCCGCTGATTGTCCATACGCTGGCGGCGTTGCAGGATTGTGCACTGATTCAGAGTATCATTGTCGCGGCGCATCCGGATTGTTTGAAAAAGATGACGGATGTCATTCATCAGGCAGAGCTACATAAGGTATCTGTTGTGGTCTCAGGAGGAGCGACCCGCAGTCAATCTGTCAAAAATACCTTGGCTGCATTGGATGCTGATACTGATGTGGTCCTCATTCATGACGGAGCCAGGCCTCTGATTACAGCGGATTTTGTTGAACAGATGATTATGGCGGCGTCGTTCAGCGATCATGCCGTGATTGCGGCGGTGCCGGTCAAATCCACCATTAAACGGGCCAATAGGGATTCGCGGCTGGTGGAAGAAACGCTGGATCGCAGGGTGTTATGGGATGTTCAGACACCACAGATTTTTGAAAAGAGGATGCTGCTCAAGGCGTACAGTCAGGATAATATTGAAGCGACCGATGATGCGGCGCTGGTTGAGCGAATGGGCGGTGCGGTGAAAATATTCCTGGGACTTGAACAGAATATAAAGATTACAACACCGTATGATTTGCAGATCGCTGAAAAAATTTTTGAGGGCTGATGATCCGCAGGGACAAGGGGGGCAGAAGGCGTGATGAATGTTCGTGTTGGCATTGGGTATGATTCCCATCGCTTCGTGAAGGGCCGCAGCCTTTTTTTAGGCGGAATTGAAATTCCATATGAATATGGGTTATTGGGCCATTCTGATGCGGATGTCCTGATTCATGCGGTGTGTGATGCGGTGCTGGGCGCTTTGGGCAAAGGGGATATCGGAGAACATTTTCCCGATACGGATGAGGCTTATCGCGGAATTTCAAGCGTTACATTATTGAAACGTGTCGCGGCCTTCATGTGCAAGGACGATTATCTGCTTGGGAATCTGGACGTTGTTGTCCTGGCCCAGGAACCAAATTTGAAAATGTTTAAACACGCGATGGCGAGCGTATTGGCCGAGGCTCTTCAAACGGATGTGTCGGTGATCAATATTAAGGCCACGACCAATGAAGGCATGGGGTTTGTCGGACGCAAAGAAGGGATCGCGTGTTATGCCGTTGTGTCATTAATCCGCCGGAG
This sequence comes from uncultured Planctomycetales bacterium, assembly GCA_964491705.1. Taxonomy (GTDB): domain Bacteria; phylum Omnitrophota; class Gorgyraeia; order Zapsychrales; family JANLHA01; genus JAKLFA01. The sequence goes on along the minus strand of CAZBHY010000012.1, from coordinate 5,259 downwards.
TTCTTAACGGATGGGAAAGAGAGGTGGTTATGCTGGGATGGATGATCTTTATTTTAGGCGTTGTGGCTTTGGGCTGGTTGATATCGGTTTTGTTTGCGGCTGAGATCCAAGGCGCCAAAGACCGTGATCCGGCGGCCACGAGCGTGGTTGAGATCCTGTTGCTTTATCCCGGGTTGCACGCGATTATTGCGCACCGCTTGGCGCATTGGGTATGGCAAAAGAAGATCCCATTTTTTCCCCGATTGATATCTCAGATCAGCCGTTTCTTTACCGGCATCGAGATCCATCCGGGCGCACAGATCGGCAGAGGATTATTCATTGATCATGGTATGGGAGTTGTGATCGGTGAGACCGCTATTGTTGGCGACAATGTTGTGTTGTTTCAGGGCGTGACGCTGGGCGGGACGGGAAAAGAGACCGGCAAGCGGCATCCGACATTGCGGGATAACATTGTGGTGGGTGCCGGTGCGAAAATTTTGGGAAATATTGAAGTTGGGTCCAATGCGTATATTGGCGCGAATGCTGTGGTGATCAAAAATGTTCCGCCGAATACGACGGTGGTTGGTGTTCCCGGCCGTATTACCCGGCAGGAGGGGCGTAAGATTGATATTTTGATGGATCATGTCAATGTCTTGGATCCTGTATCACAGAATTTACGTGATCTGCACCAGCGGATCAAGGCCCTGGAGCACCAGCAGTCTGGCGCACGGCCTATTCCTAACGAGGAAAAACATAGCGGGGAGCAGGTTTAACGCAGACACGTTTTAATGCAGGTTTTTGGTGAGAGGAAGCAGATTATGGCCATTCGGTTTTACAATACGTTAACAAAGAAGAAAGAAGAGTTTGTCCCGATCGATCCCGCAGGGAAAAAGGTGAATATGTATACATGCGGGGTGACTGTTTATGACCGGTGTCATATCGGACATGCCAGGAGTTTGTATATTTTTGATGTGATCCGGCGGTATTTATCGTATCGGGGGTATGATGTCTGTTTTGTCCGCAATATTACGGATATTGACGATAAAATTATTCAGCGGGCAGCCCAGTTAAAAAAAGACTGGCACGATGTTGTCTCAGAAAATATTGATGGGTATCGCCAGGATCTTGTGAGTTTAGGCATACAGGATCCGGATGCTGAGCCGCGGGCGACAGAACATATTCGACAGATAATCGCGGTGATCGAGGCGTTGATCAGCAAGGGTTATGCATATGCTGTTGACGGGGATGTTTATTTTCGTGTGCGTCAGTTTCAGGGTTATGGCCGGCTCTCTGGTCAGAGCATTGAGAATATGTTGGAGGCGGTGCGGGTGGAAAAAGATGCGAAGAAACAGGATGCGTTGGATTTCGCTCTTTGGAAGGCATCCAAGCCCGGAGAGCCTTCGTGGGACAGCCCGTGGGGACCAGGTCGGCCGGGCTGGCATATTGAATGCTCCTGTATGAGCCTGCAGCATCTTGGCTGCGATACATTGGATATACACGGCGGGGGATTGGATCTCCAGTTTCCTCATCATGAAAATGAGATTGCCCAATCAGAGGCATTGACCGGTCAGCCGTTTGCTCGGTATTGGATGCATCATGGTTTGTTGACGATCAATAAACAGAAGATGTCCAAATCTTTGGGAAATTTTGTCACGATCGCGGATGCCGTGAAACAGTATGGAGCTGACGTGTTAAAGCTTTTTTTTCTTGCGGCCCATTATATGAGTTCTGTGGATTTTTCGGATGAGCGGATGAACGAGGCGGTTCGGCAGCTGGAGAAGATCGCGATATGTCTGAAGCGCGCAAGAAATTTTTCTTGTACTGCCAATCCTGTGGAATCGCCGGACATTGTGCGTTATCAAACGGCCCTGATTGAGGCCATGGATGACGATGTGAATACCGCGAAGGCCATGGGGATTATTTTTGAGTGTATTGGTTATATGAATAGGATCATGGACAGGGACGACCCGCAGGACAAGGCCCTTGTTGCAGCGGGATTGAATATCTTAAATAAGTTTTTGATCGAGATTTTTAATCTTTCCCTTGAGGATGATGCGAATGATTTGCCGGAGGATATTGCTGCATTACTTCGGCAGAGAGTGGATGCCCGATCGCATAAGGATTTTCAGGAATCTGACCGTTTGAGGGACGTGTTGCGTGAGCAGGGATTTCTCGTCGAAGATACCAAAGACGGGCAGATATGGAGGCGCAGATGACTGGCGTGTTTATTACATTTGAAGGGTCAGAAGGCTCTGGCAAGAGTACTCAGATCGCTTTCGCCGAACAGTATTTGAAACAGCAGGGCCAGGACGTTCTGGTGATTCGGGAGCCGGGCGGCGTGCAGATCAGTGAAAAGATCCGCGATGTTTTGTTGGACGTTCGCAATACGGAAATGACCAAAGAGTGTGAGGTTTTGCTTTATATGGCTGCTCGCGCTCAACTCGTTGAGGAAACGTTGCGTTCAGCTTTGACTGACGGCCGGGTTGTTTTGTGCGACCGTTTTTTGGATTCAACGATGGTTTATCAAGGCTATGGGCATGGAATGGATCTCGCGAAGATCCGTGATATCGGTGTGTTTGCGACGCGTGGTTTGACGCCGGATCTGACGTTATTATTTGATATCGACACAGAAGAAGGTTTGCGGCGGGCGGGAAATCAAAAAGACAGAATCGAGCAACGATCGCTCACGTATCATCGCCGTGTGCGCCAGGGATATCTTGAGTTGGCGAAACAGGAGCCGCAGCGCATTAAGGTCATTACGGTTGACCGTAATAAAGAACAGATTTTTGGTGAGGTTAAGAAATATTTAGACCAATGTCTAGGGATCGGTCATGAGTGCGGTTGCTGAATATCAAGTTGATCAAAATGTTGTGAATCGTTTTCGGTTGCTGGATCAGCGTAAACGCTTGGCGCATGCATATTTGTTCATTGGACCAGATGGCAGTGGACAGTTTGAGACGGCACTGGCCGTCGCCAAGATGCTGAATTGTGAATCGGTGAAAGAACCGCGGCCGTGCGGTCAGTGTGCGGCATGCCTGAAAATGGATTCTGGAAATCATCCGGATCTTATCATATGTGACGCGGCCAATGACAGCAGTATTAAAATTCATCAGGTGAGGGATGTGGTCCGCATGACGCAGCTTTGTCCTTACGAGGCCAAATGGAAAATTGTCGTGATTCATGGCGCTGATGTTTTCACACCCGACGCGGCCAATGCCTTGCTTAAAACCTTGGAAGAACCGTCTCCGCGTAATGTGTTTTTACTGACAACGTCTGTGCCTGACCGTGTTTTAACAACGATCAGATCCAGATGCCACGCAGTTCACTTTTATGGGCAGGCGTGTACGCGTCTTTCTCAGCGGCTGGCTACGGTGGAAAAAATACCGCATGCGGATGCAGATTTTTTATCCCGGTTTTCCGAGGGGTGTTATGGAAAGGCGGTGCGGTTGAATGAGGATGCGTTTATCGCATGGAAGAATGAGGTCATTGATTGGTTTTTGCATCGCAGGAACGAACAAGAGTTTTTAAAAGCTGTTTTATCGGACTCTCTGCATGCGCAGAAGACATTGCAGGTGCTGTTGTGCTGTTTTAAAGATCTGTTAATGTTAAAGGCGCGGGTGCTAGAGGGTAAAATAACCAATGCGGACCGTGTTCAGGACTTACAGCTGTGCGCGCCGCGGTATTCTATGGAACAATTACAGGAGATCTTGGCTCAGATTGTCAGCACGCAAAAGATGGTGGAGGCCAATCTGAACATTAAGATCCCATTCATGTTATTGAAGGAGAAGATATGGCTCAGCAATTAGTCCAGGTGCAATTAGGCCATTTTCGGTCGGTTTATTATTTTGATTTGAATGGCGTTGAATGCCAGAGGGATGATTATGTGATCGTTGATGTCGACCGGGGCACTGAGTTCGGCCGGGTGGTTTCTGTCGTCGGGGCGGAAGAACATATGCCTGAGCATATGAAGCCTGAAGGAAAGATTCTTCGGAAGGTGACCGATGGAGATCGCAATCAGATCAGCAATAATCTGGGAAAATCAAACGATGCGATTAATCTGTGTATGCGCAAGATTAATGAGCGAAAACTGGACATGCGGATTTTTAAATCAGAATATACCTTTGATTGCAGTAAGATCATCTTTTATTTTACATCCGAACACCGTGTGGATTTTCGCTCACTGGTGAAAGATCTGGCGAAGATCTTTCGTGTCCGCATTGAATTGCGTCAGATTCCTGTTCGGGATAAGGCCAAAATGATCGGTGGATACGGTGTTTGCGGGTGTCAGATGTGTTGTTCTTCTTATATTAAGAGTTTCTTTCCGCTATCGATCAAGATGGCCAAAGAGCAGGCGTTGCCGCTGAATCCTTCGCGTATCTCTGGAGTGTGCGGGCGGATCAAATGCTGTATGGCGTATGAATTTCTCGCATATCGCGATATGGCCAGGGGACTGCCGCGGGTCGGGGATAAAATCGTAACGCCGGAGGGCCGTGGACGGGTGCGCGATGTCAATATTCTCAAACGGTTTGCGGTTGTGGAGATGCCTGAGGGCAAGGTTGTGAAAATTGAATTTCCGAAAAAAGATGAGGATGCGCCTCTTCCGGTCAAGGATATGCTGATCCCTGCATCGGAATTTAAGGATGATGAAGATGTCCCAGATGAAAATCATGGGCAGTGATTTTTTATGAGCGATGAGGATGGTGGGCTGTGGAAACGAATCATTATTATGTGACAACGCCAATTTATTATGTGAATGATAAGCCGCACATCGGCCACGCCTATACGACGATTTTGGCGGATGTGCTGGCGCGATATCACCGCGCACAAGGGCAAGAGGTGTTTTTTTTGACGGGTGTTGATGAGCATGGGCAGAAGGTGCAGCAGGCCGCGGAAAAACGGGGGTTGGATCCGTTGGCGCATTGTGATGAGATGGCGAAACGGTTTTTAGGTTTGTGGGAAACACTGGAAATCCGGAATGATGATTTTATCCGTACGACCCAGGACCGACACACAAAAATCGTTCAGCAGGCGCTTCAAGCGGTTTATGACAATGGCGATGTCTATTGCGATGAATATGAGGGGTGGTATTCGGTTGCAGAAGAGCGTTTCATTACGGATACCGAGATGCAGTCTGGTCAGTTCCGGGATGTTAAGCAGATTAAAGAAAAGAATTATTTTTTTAAGATGAGCCGTTATCAGCAACGGCTGATTGCCCATATTGAAGAACATCCGGAATTTATACAGCCCGCCAGCCGGCGTCATGAGATTTTGGGATTTTTA
>CAZBHY010000011.1:16648-17685 GCA_964491705.1 uncultured Planctomycetales bacterium | reverse complement strand
AAAACTGGTGAAAGGCATATGGGCCAACGCGCTGCTCATAAAACGCGAATACGGTTTTCAAATGATCCACGGCCTGCCGTGCGCGATGTTCATAGCCCGGCAAATAATAGCATCGTAGCACCGTAGCATGATACACGTCCTCGACCCATTGATAATCCGGGCTCATCGCAAACGCAAACGATCGTATGGGCTGATCTGTTCTGATCGAAAGCGTTTTTAACGCGCCATTGTTTTTCTCTTGCAAGACGTTCCCGGAATGAATCAGCACATATTCCGATGGAATATCCAGCGAGACATCATAAATAGACGCATCACTATAAAATGGCCGATGAAAAGGATAAAACAGAGATTTCGACCAGCCGGATGCTGTTTGTGCACATAATATCGGATACCAATATGCCGCTTGAATAATATTGCCATGCCATCCCAAGCGGCCGTACGTGTGAGGAAGGCCAACGGAAAAATCCATTTCCAAAACCATCGCCTGACCAGGCCGCAATGGCTCCGGCAACAGCACCTTCAATAATGTCTTGTCCTCTCCTTCAATGGAAAACGCCAGGGGCTCTCCATCGCGCGATACGCCGTCAATATGCATCTCGCCCTGCTGAAACCCGCCGGGATGCGGATCGACTTTAAAATACCCAGCGTACCGGACCAACATTTGAATTTCATCCGGCGCATAATGACGATTGGGATAAATATGAAAATAAATTTCATCAAACGGACGTGATGAACGATTCGACAAGGAAACGCGCTGATGGGCAACAATGGCCTTTGCTTGGACATCAACACGGGCATGAATCTCATACCGATTGGAGACTTCCTGGGCCCACCCGGAGACAGCCAGGGCTAAAAAACACACCATACAACCCATTAATCGGTATCGCACGCGAGCTCCTGAAAAACAAATTGTTTGATTATCTCTGGAGGCAACACTACTGATCCTTAAAAATACGCTGGGCATTCTGCTGATCCATCTGGCCATGATCAGCCGCAGCAAGTACAGAGACAGCTTGATCGTCGGGTCATAGCGCGAC
>CAZBHY010000011.1:0-16638 GCA_964491705.1 uncultured Planctomycetales bacterium | reverse complement strand
AATCAGCACGTAAATTTTTAAGATCTTCATCCATCTGCAGAAATTCTAAATTATCATATCCCAGGACCAGCGCCCGTTTGATCATCTCCAATGACTTGTCAACATGACCAAGCAAAGAATAACTGCAGCCAAGATTATATAAGACAGTGGCATCTTTGGGGCGAAGACGCGCCAGATGTTTATCGACATCCATGCCGTCCTCATAGCGCCCTGCCCGCGTATATAAATCACCCAACGCCATCAAGGCCTCGACAAAGTCCGGACTGTGCTCTAACACGCCCTCATAAAACTGGATCTCAAATTCAATATTTTTATTCTCATCGTTCTTCATGGTCATCCCCTAAACAAACACGGCCCTCGATCTCGTCTACTGCACGACAAAGAGATCCTGGGCCGTGCCAATTTTACCCTTGACTGAGATACGCTTTAATGCGCCGGACAGATTCTTTCAAGTCATCATAACTCGCCGCATAAGCAATACGCACATGATTCTGAAATGACTGCCCAAATGCCGTTCCTGGAACCAGTGCGACCTTCTTTGCCTTGAGCAGTCCCTGCGCAAACGCCATGCCATCTTTTCCGGTCGACGCTACCGATGGAAAGACATAAAATGTCCCCTGCGGCATATGACACGTCAGGCCGATCTCATTGAGCGCGTCCACAATGTACCGCCGGCGGCGCATATATTCACGCTTCATCTCAGCGACGGCGCGTGCGCCGTTGCGCAGCGCCTCGATACCGGCCATCTGGCTGATGATTGGTGCACACATAATCGTATATTGATGGATTTTCGTCATCGCCGCGACGATATCTCTGGGGCCGCAGACCCATCCCAAACGCGACCCGGTCATGGCATATCCTTTAGAAAAACCATTCAAATAAATCACACGATCTTTCATGCCCGGTAAGGATGAAATGGGGGTGTGATCAAAATCATATGATAACTCATCATACACCTCATCCGATATGACGATCAGATCATATTTTTTAATAACCTTCGCCAACGCCATCAACTCAGCGCGTGTATACGACGCCCCGGTTGGATTGCATGGATAATTGATCAAAATCGCCTTAATGCCCTGCGACTGCTGACAGGCCGCATCGATCTGCGCCGGCATCACCTTAAACCCCTGATCAATCACGGTCGGCAGCATGACCGGAGACCCTCCTGCCAACGCAGCCATCGGCTGATAGGACACATAACTTGGTTCAGGGATCAGAATCCCATCTCCCGGATCCAAGATCGCGCGCATAGCCAAATCAATGCCTTCGCTTACCCCGACGGTAATTAAAACATCTTCCTGCGGATCATAATGCAACCCATACCGCTGATTAAGAAAACGCACGATTTCTTTTCTTAACTCAATCATGCCTTTATTCGACGTATAGGTCGTATAGCCTTGTTCCAGAGAATAAATCGCCTTTTCCCGAATGTGCCATGGCGTCACGAAATCCGGTTCCCCTACCCCGAGGGAAATCACGTCCTTCATGCCCAGCACAAGCTCAAAAAACGCCCTGATCCCGGACGGAGGCATAATATCAACTTTTTTTGCAATACGATTTTTCATCATCTCAATTCTCTTAACAGACTTTCCATGCTCAATGGCCGACACCCTGTGTTATGCCATGACCACGCTGCTTAATAGGAAATATTCAGCCTCTTATGTTTTTTAGCCCTTTTAAAAATCACCCCATCTTCTTTATATTTTTTCAGCAAAAAATGTGTGGCTGTACTGCGCACATGCGGAAGCGGAGACAGCTTGGCCGCCACAAAATCCGCGATGGTCTGAATATTTTCGCCTTCAACCATAACCAGAAGGTCATAGGTTCCCGATAAAAGATAACAGCTTTTCACCTCGGGAAAACTATAGATCCGTTCCGCAATCGCATCAAACCCCAGATCTTTTTGCGGCAGGACACCAACTTCAATCAGCGCCATCACAAAAGACCCGTTGTCCATCATAGCCGACCGGTCAATCACAGCTTTATATTTCGCGATCACGCCCTCTTTTTCATACGCTTTAATGGCCTTATCAACGACGGCCTTGCTCTTTCCCGTCAGCTTGGCAATTTCATCGGTGCTTAAACGCGCATCCTTTGATAAAATTTCTAAAATTTCATCCATGCCTTCCTCCCCTTTTTCTGATATTCCAAAAACAAAGGACAAAACCGGATAGAATTCACATCGCCCTCGACCAATCTAGCATACGAACGTGCCATCACTGGGGCCATGAAAATTACGCCAGCATTGTCCCTATTCTATGAAGAATCCTATCAAAACAAATTGCGTATACGGTAGGATAATCCTGCGCAGATAATATCAGCGACCTATTTCATTGCTGCTTCAATGCTCTTACGCAGATCCTGGTTCTCCGCATCCATCCTCATGATCTCGTTCATCATCTGGCGTTTCTGCTGAAGAAGCTGCGCCGACGCTTCAATCGATTTCCTGACCGTTCCTAATTCCGTTTCCAGCCCCTGAACCTCTGCGTCCAAGACAGCCTTCTCATTCACAAGATCCGCTGGAATAACCTCAGCCTGTTGCTTCAACTGTTCGTTGTTCTTGACCAGCTCTTCATTCGCACGCACCTGCTGCTCATACTGCGCCTTCAATTGCTCCACGTTAACACTCAAAGCGGTGTTATCAGAAATAATTTTATCCGTTTCGGGCAGAATCGTCTTGGCCTGATTCTGCAATGAACGCAGCCGCTCCTCGAACGTACGCTCCCGCTCTTGATATTTTGTTAATTCCTCTTTCAGGCGCTCAATCTCTTCATCCTGACCCTGTTCGAGTTCCTGGCGAGAAATCTCCTGCAATTTTAATTCTAACGTCTGCTCGCGCTTCTGCACTTGAAGTTCCATCAACTTACTTTGCCATAACTCGGTCTTTTTTTCTTCTTCGCTTAACTGATTGACCAGTGTGGCCTTTTCACTCTCAATCGTCGCAATCTCACTCTTGACCGTCTCAATATCACGCCGCACCTTTTCTCGAACAGAAGTTTGGTCCTGCTGAAACTTTTCCAAGGCCTGATTAGCCCGCTGATTTTCCTCAAGGGCCTGTTTGACCTCAAGGACGTTTGCCTGAAGGGCGGAAAGGCGTTCTTTCAAAAGATCATATTCCGCCGTTAAGCGGTCATTCTCCCGAAGAAGCTGCTGAATTTCATTTTTGGAATCGTCAATAGTCTTCTGCCACTCCGTCGATCCCAAGGTCTCTACCTCAGCAATCTTGGCGACAGGGGATTCCGTCTGCGCAAAAGTCCAGCCCGCACATACGCCGATCATCAGTAAGTAAACACATATTATTTTCATAGTTGTCATTATACTGATAGATGTTTTAAGTAGCAAACACAAAAGTTATTTTTTGTACACGGTATAGACCGCCAAGACCTCTGCCGGGTGAAATGACTGTTTTGTTCTTTCCAGCCTCGGCAGACCAAAAGCATCCATCACATTCACCCGATCATATGGCAGCATAGCCATATCACGACAGAATTCCCGGAAGATAAACGCCGGAAGGCCTTTGAACGAACGGTCTGTAATTTCCGCGAAGACACAAAAATCCGTTTGATTAATCGGATAGCCAAATGTATAACCGACAATCTTGCCATCGACTCTGACAACCCGCCCAATAAAATCCAATTCGTCATAATAATTAAACATCAGACGATGCGTTTCCCTCGCGTCATCCATCATATGCTTCGCCTCTTCCGCCCTCTCCGCCTTCTGCCCCGCCCAGTGATCAAACAAATCCAAACACTCCCCAGCCATCTCCTGACGATACGGCATAAACATTGCGACATTATGCTTCACAAAATGATTATAATCCGAACGCTTGGATTTATACGCATTGCCACGATAAGAGACAATGTCTTCCCGCATATAAACATACTCATCCGTTTTATAGGCGCAGCGGTATGTGTCCTCTGGGAAAAAAGCCAAGTAATTTTCCGGAACATTTTCAATACGCGCCAGACCAGAGCCTGCATTCATGCGGCTCATCACATCAAACGCCTCACGTGCCACTGCACGAACATCACCAGCTCCCAAGGGAGGGAAATACAAAAATGTTCCCGCCTGATCAGTCGCAAAGACACACGGCATACCATGAATATCTTGAATATCAAACGCAAAAGTTGTTTCCCACAGCGACAACGCATCAAAAGAATAGGCGGAAAGTTTGCACGCTGTCTGAGCGATTGCCTGACGCAACGCTGACTTGCCGCTCAAAAACTCCTGGCTGATCCGATTATTCCCGAAGTCCAGCTCGTGAAGAAAATCAAATTGATCTCCGGCGTTATAAGGACGGGCGATCACACGATTGCGTGATAAAAAATTTTTAATCACTGGCTGTTCCACATAATTAATTAGATAATCCGTATATTTCGTAAACACCTCATCATGACGGTGTTCATTGACAAACGGACAGCTTAAATGCGCCGCCAAAAACGGTTTGCCCTCTTTTTCTACCAGCATAAAAGGATAAATCCGGCATTCAAATGGACGGGTGTCATAAAGATTACAGACATATTCCTTATCATGAAATACCGCGCACCGCCCCTTTCCGCGCTCATCCACCATCTTAACAAACCCATCAGGATCAACAGCGCCATTATCAAAACACCGGTCCGGGCTTTTCAGACACGACCGCAACTTTTCCTCCTGCGCCATCAACGGCCGCCATGTCGTCTCTGTTGACTCAAAGACGCAGCAATTCCGGCATTGAAAACAATAGGAAGACGGAACAAATTGTTTGAGCTGAGCGAACATCTTTTTGTCTCCTGACCGCACGTGCCAACGAAAGAACTGATCAACCGTTGACTCTAGCGCATCTATTCCCCAATCATCTGTACCGCCAGCTCCCGCTGACGGCCGCGATGGTCAAAATCAATAAAAACAATTTGCTGCCATGTCCCCAGCGCCAACATCCCATCCGTAAAAGGGATCGTTACCGATGGCCCAACGATCGATGCACGTAAGTGCGAATGCCCATTCCCGTCATGCCATGTCTGATCGTGGTGATAGCATCCCGGCGGAATCAACCGATCCATCAGCTCGGGGATGTCCTGAATCAGCCCGGGCTCATATTCGCATGTTGTCATAGCCCCAGTTGATCCGATCACGCTCACGGTCACAATCCCGCTGTGCATTTCTGATGCCGCGATCATCCGCGCCACATCGTCTGTCACATTAATCACCTGCGCGTTGCCGCACGTCGAAAGATGTAGTCGCTCACTGATCACCGGCACGAGTGCATTCATCCTCTCACAATCAACAGCCCACAAAACCATGCGCCTCAGCGCATTTTTTTTCAATGCCCTATTTCACGCGTGATCCCACGGGAACATCTCTTTCCGGCGACAAAAGCACTGGACCGTGTTCTCCCGTAGCCGCCAACAGCATCCCTTGCGACGTCTCGCCCCGAATGACGGCATGCTCAAGATTATTCACCACGATAATCTTTTTGCCCACCAATTCATCGGCACTATACGATGCGCGTATTCCTGCCACCAATTGCTTCTCTTCTGTTCCCGTTGTAATTTTTAACACAAATAATTTGTCCGCGTTGGGATGTTCTTTCGCTTCTATTATCTGCGCGACAATCAGTTCCGCCTCTAAAAAATGCTGAATAGTAACCATCTCTGCCTCTGTCGTGTGCTTATATTCATATTTCTCTTATTGGCGAAATTCTATCATATCCCGCATCAAAGCTCAACAAATGCTTTAAATAGATAATAGGCCCTTTAAAAACAAAAAAAACAAAAAAAGGACGGGCGCAAATGCGCCCGCCCTCTCATCAACTGTCTCATGTCGTTCTTAGCAACCACAATTTAAGCATTTGCAAGCCCCACACTGACAGGCCGCATACACCAATTGGGCAGCGAACAACAGAGCAGAAAAAACCACTGCTGTTATCGCAATATTTTTCATTTCTCTCTCCTTGTTAGAAAACAATACAGACATAACACACAGCTTCTTCAAGGAGTATTAACAGCGATACACACAATTTAAAATAAAAATCGGCGGGCCTTTATAGGCAAAAATGCGATCTTCCTGAACAAGATCAGACTGTACGGTCTGACGACGCAACACGACATCAAGAAAAACACCAAACCATAAATCATTTTGGCTGATACTGTCAACAGCTCTCTGAGTGAATGACACTGCACGCAACGACGGATGGCATACGCACTCTTCTAACGAATCACGCTGTAACACATCAGACTGCTCACAGCATCCCTCCATCCCGTGAGAATCCATGTCTAGAGTAAACACCGGGGCACTTGCGCAACCGGCAAAACAGCAACATGCCGGCCCTGCCAAAGCAACAATGACCGCAACAATCATCATGCGAGAAAAATATTTTAATATCATCCTAGGCATGGTTTAATTATAGCATGTTTTTTCAACAAAATATCACTTTTCTCAAGCCAAGCATCTCTCTCATAATGCGAACAGCCCGGATGCTCCTTGCAAAAACATAAAAATTCGTTATGATAAAGACCATGCGCGAACTCAAGCCATTTCCAAAGGCGATCTCAACCTTGTTTTTCTTTATCGGACTGTTCTCAGCAGTTTCCTTCCGCCTGATTATTCTCGTACAACACGCCCATCCTTCCTACGTACGGATCTTCTGGTATCTGGCCGTCATCGCCAATCTCATTTTTTTCGCATTCCGCTATTACATCTCTCGCAAGCGAAGGCGCGCCATTCACGAAGCGGATCTCATCGCAAAACTCAACACCAACGCCCCGCTGCAACCAAGTGATAAAGACGCACTGCTCTATCTATTGACATCCATCGAACGTTCCCGCGAAGGCCTGAATTATCTGAGCATCTCGATCTTATCCATTATTGCAATGCTGATTGATCTGATTCTATCGATTCGCTAGACGTATCTTCATCCCCATCAACAATCGCATGCAAAAAAACAGACGCGCTGCCGAATATCGGCGTACGCACATCCGCCCGCAATGGAATCCGGCGTTCATCTGTAGTAAAATGCCCCGTAAGACGGCCTTTCTGCACGCGCTGTCCCTTCAAATCTGCATATGGCTGCAATTCAAATGATTCCACCTGGAGAAAATTGGGAAGATCAATCACCCTGCGCCCCATAATCAAACCGAATAAATCATAGGTATCCTCATTCACATTAACCTGATAATCCATGGTATCCCCCACCTCTAACGGCAGCATCCGAAAATAATACACGGCCGTCAACCCATCCTGCAGCCCATCACGGATCGCAAACGTCTTTTTTTCTCCGTTAATCAAATGCACACAATGTGCGGTCTGATGTTCGTAATCAAAATCGATCACCGCATCTTTGCGATAAGACCCTTCTCTTCGATATTCCTCATGACGCAAGACATGCAGCTTCTCAACATCCATATAGGAAATATAGGTCGATTCGGCCTTAAAAATTTTTGAAAAAAATCCATCGGTTTTGGCCGTCAGGACAAAATGATACGCCGGACGTCCACACATCTCCGTCATCCCGCGGATTTCCGCCACCACCTCACCAATGGTCATCCCAAGATAACGAACTTTATAAATTAACTTTTCCTGCTTCGGAAGACGGCGCATCGGAGACGCCAGAGAAAAATCACTCGCGTCCGCATGCCGCTTGATCGCAGCTCCCCGTTCGACCAACGCATCACGCGTCAGTACAGTTGAGCAGCCTGCGGCCAAAAACAATACACAAAAAATAAGCGCACAACGTCTGATCATTTATATACTCTGAGAATAGTGTTCATAAAAGATGTCATCCTCTGTTTTCCAGACGGACTACTCGCTCACCATAAAATCCAGGCCGCCGCCCTTGGCTTGTTCAACACGCACCTGATTTTTTTCACGGATCTCTCCATTGAGCATTTTCAACGCAATCGGGTCCTGGATATTTTTTTGAATCATACGCTTCAACGGTCTGGCGCCATACGCCGGATCGAAACCCAAATCGCCCAACATATCCTTGGCCGCATCGCTGACACTCAAAACAATATCTCTATCCATCAACCTCCGCTGAACGCCTTCAAGCTGAATATCGACGATCTTGCGGATATCCGCCTTTTCCAAACGGTTAAAGACAATCACTTCATCAATACGATTCAAGAACTCAGGGCGGAAACTCTGGCGCAACGCCCCAGTGATGTGCTGTTCCATTTGCTGTTTATCCTTAGCATCAAGGATCATGTCCGACCCGATGTTGGACGTCATAATCACAATCGTATTCTTAAAATTAATCACCCGGCCTTGCCCATCGGTCAAACGTCCATCATCAAGAATCTGAAGCAGCACATTAAAAACATCATGATGCGCCTTCTCGATCTCATCAAACAGAATCACCGCATACGGCCTGCGGCGCACTGCCTCGGTCAGCTGACCGCCTTCATCATAACCGACATATCCCGGCGGGGCTCCAATCAACCGTGCGACGCTGTGAGATTCCATGTATTCGCTCATATCAATGCGCACCATCGCGCTCTCATCATCAAACAACAACCATGCCAATGAACGCGCCAACTCTGTTTTTCCGACTCCCGTTGGTCCGACAAAAATAAACGATCCAATCGGACGATTGGGATCGCTGAGCCCGGTCCGCGAACGCCGGATTGCGTTGGCAATCAAATCCACTGCGTGATCCTGCCCCACCACGCGTTTCTTTAAGGATTGTTCAATGCCGATCAATTTTTCCGTTTCGCCCTCCATTAATTTTGACAGCGGAATACGCGTCCACTTCGACACCACCTCGGCAATGTCCTGATCATCCACCTCTTCCTTAAGCATCGATCCATCTTTTTGCAAGCGTATTAACTGCTGATTCTGCGCCTCCAAATCCTTATGCAAATTGATCAACAGGCCATATTTGATTTCAGCGGCTCTATCCAAATACCCTTCCCGTTCCGCCTTGGCCTCTTCCTGTTTGCGCGCCTCAATCTCCGCCTTAATTTTCCGGATCCGGCCGATCAATTCCTTTTCGCCCTGCCATTTTAAACGCAATGCCTTATTCAATTCTTTCTGCTGATCCAACTCTTCCTCTAATTTTTTCAAACGCTGTTTTGAGGCATCGTCCTGCTCTTTCTTCAGCGCCTGCCGTTCAATCTCTAATTGACGGATTTTACGCTCATTGCTATCTAATTCCTGAGGCATGCTGTCAATCTCAATACGTAATCGGGATGCCGATTCATCAATCAGATCAATCGCCTTGTCCGGCAAAAACCGTTCCGTAATATACCGATGCGACAGCGTTGCCGCAGCCACGATCGCGCTGTCCTGAATCCGCACGCCATGATGTACTTCATAGCGTTCTTTTAAGCCACGCAAAATTGCGATCGTATCTTCCACACTGGGCTCATTAACCATCACCGGTTGAAAACGACGTTCCAGCGCAGCATCTTTTTCAATATATTGACGATATTCATCCAACGTCGTGGCTCCAATACAGCGCAGCGCCCCTCTAGCCAAGGCCGGTTTGAGCATATTCCCTGCATCCATGGATCCTTCCGCCTTGCCCGCCCCAACAATCGTATGCAGCTCATCAATAAAAAGAATCACCTCACCATTTTTCATCTCGATTTCTTTGAGCACTGCCTTGAGCCGGTCTTCAAATTCACCGCGGTATTTCGCCCCGGCGATCAATGCCCCCATATCCAGGGCAACGACCTTTTTATTCTTCAGCCCTTCGGGCACATCGCCTGAATACACACGCAAGGCCAGCCCTTCCGCAATAGCCGTTTTCCCCACCCCAGGCTCACCGATCAAAACGGGATTATTTTTTGTCCGACGGGACAAAACCTGAATCAGACGGCGAATCTCTTCATCACGGCCGATCACCGGATCCAGCTTGCCTTGCTGCGCCAAGGCCGTTAAATCGCGTCCATATTTCTCAAGGGCCTGATACTTCTCTTCAGGATTCATATCCGTTACCTGCTGCCCGCCACGAATCTGTTTCAAAACGTTAAAGACATCCTCTTCTTTAAATCCGTTCTTCGCAAACTCCTGACTGAGCAAAGAACTTTTGTCCCTCACCAACGCCAAAAAGACATGCTCCTGAGAGACATATTCATCTTTCATCTGCGCAGCCATTTTCTGCGCGTCATCCAAGACCTGCGTGGCCTTCTGAGATAAAAACGGTTGCTGTCCTCCATGCTGCAGCGTTGCTTTCTGGTTCAACACGTTGTCCAATTTGTGCAAAAAGGCTGCATCGCTAATATTAAACCGTTCAAAAAGACCCGGGAATAAACTCCCATCCACTTTATAAAAAGAATAGGTCAAGTGTTCGGTATCAATCTGCTGATGGTTCAATTCCATGGCCATTTCCATGGACTTCTGAATGGCCTCCTGACATTTTTGGGTAAATTTATCTAATCGAAACATGACGTCCTCCTTTGCAAAAAACCGATTATGCAATTCAAGATACACCAAAAAATCATTCGCGTCAAAATAATTAGCAATCATACAAAAAGAGTGCTAATTTATCAACAAAAAAATTTTGCCCTTAACGGCACACTTGCTCTAGACTGTTTTCACCATCATCGTATTTCACTGATCTCCTCCAATGATTTACGATTCTTCTGAAAAACGCCATCATCCTGTGGATAGCCCACACTTAAAAGAATCTCCACCCTCTGCCAACGGGAAATGCCCAGCACCTTTTTAACCGCCCGCTCATTAAACCACCCCAACCAACACGTCCCCAATCCTTCTTCTGCTGCTTGTAACGTAAAATGATCACATGCGATACCAAGATCAATCAGGCTATATTGCACCCCCCTAATACTGGCTCCCAAACGGGCCATGCATGTTGATGCCTGACGGACCACCGCAACCAAGACAGGTGCATTTTTTGCAAATGCATTCATCGCATACATCCCCGAAAAAGCACGCTCAGCGACCACAGCGCGCAATTTTGGATCCGAAACTACAACAAAAGACCATGGCTGAGAATTACATGCGGACGGTGCTAATCGTGCTGCTTCCAAACAACGCTGCAGCGCATCCATCGGAACGTCTTTCCCCATATATTGTCGACAACTTCGGCGTTTTCTTACAAGATCCAAAAACATCATCGCACAAACTCCTTCTCACCACACCGATGAAAAACGCACGATCACCAATCCCGCTGCCCGTTTTTTTCCTATTCGTCCCATGCAATCGAATCCGGAGCGACATCCTGCGCCGGAAGATCATGACCAGAAGCAGGCTCCTGCCCGCCAGACTCCCCGTCCCTTTTCTTGGCGAGAAAATGAATATTATTTGCGGTAATGCGTACCCGGCTCTGCGTTTTTCCGTCTTTTTCCCAACGATCCTGCCTCAAACGGCCTTCAACAATAATCCCGCTGCCCTTCGATAAATATTTTGCACAGTTTTCTGCGATGACACCCCACACCTCAACATCAAAATACGAAACCTCGGTCGCTCTCTCTCCGTTCTTGGAAAAAATACGATTATTGGCAATCGAAATATTGCACACTGCCTTGCCCGATGCGGTATACTTCAGTTCTGGATCGCGCGTCAAATTCCCCATAATATTCACACTATTTAAACTCATGGCCATTCCTTTCGTCAATCGATTTTAGAAATTCTCATCAATCCTGTGCTCATTATACCAGCGGCGAATCACAAAGCACCCATTTTCTACAACGCACGCACTCACGTCATTCACCGGCAAACGTTGTACGAAAATTTCCCGAAGACGCTCATTCAATGGACGGATACGCACACCCCCCTGCGGACCAGGTTGATCCAACGCGTTGCCCATCCGGCTCTCAATCACATGCTGATCGTCCAATACAATCACCACATGTCCATTCCACACGATCAAATCCAGTGGCTGAACAAGAGCTGCAATCTGCTCAACAGATAACCCTTCAATCATGACCGCAGACCCATAATTCACCAATGCACTGGTGTTGCGCGGCGTCCATCCCTCTGTGGCGGCATACAAAAGGCCCGAACAATCCAGGCCCTTCAACATCCACTGATCCACAACACGTTGATCATCCTCTGGACGGATAAAAAAATATTCTGCCATACGCGCAACACCTTGGGGCGCGTTGCCGCCCCAGACATACGGCAAACCAACCCATGCCCTCATTCTCTCAAGAATGACATCCGCAGGTAAAAGATTTTTCGCTCTGGCTGAACTGTCTGCCGAAGCATCCCCGACAAATGCCGCCGGAATAAAATATCCAGATTTGCTTTCATAAGGATAATCTTCTGTTCGCACGCGATACATCTTCTGTCCACGAATAACAATCTCATCATCCACCGAAAACACCGTTCCTGGCATGGCAATAAATTCCAAGGCCCGCACCGCGCCATATTGATCAACGGCAAGGGTGCGTCTGTTGTACCCTCCAAAAATACTTTTCATATCAGGCGTATTTAAAACAGGTGTCCAATCCAAGGCAACAACATATCTCCCCGATGACTGCGCCCAAGACGGCACACACACCGCCGCGTACAAGATGGCGCATAATAACAATTTATTGATTATCCTGTTCATCGCGCTTCCTTTAAAAACGCTCAAACAACCCAGCACGCGCTTACGACCGAATCATCACAAGCAGCATTTTAAACCGTTCCTTTGCCTGAAGGGCATGAGGTTGACCAGCCGGCATGATGATCATCTCACCTGCGTGAACCTGATGCACCTTCCCGCTGATCGTAATCTCTGCCGTTCCATCGACAATGATCACACTGGCATCAAATGGCGCAGTGTGTTCACTCAACCCTTGGCCTTGATCAAATGCAAAGAGCGTGATTGTCCCCGTTGTTTTTTTTAAGACCTCTTTGCTGACCACTGCGTCCGCTTGATAAACAACCGACGATTCGAAAGACAAAATCTTTTCCATCTCTGCACCGCCTTCCATTGAAATTATTTTCCAAAATCCTGCTCGACCAGGCGAATCTTTTTTACCAAAAAATTCGGCTGAAAAGACGATGAATCCACTTTGATGCCGCAGCCAATCCATCGGGTCGTATGCGCGATCACGTCAATCTTGGAAAACGTCATTTCCACCACCGGATACTTCCATGACTTCGCCAACTGATCAACCGCACGTAAAATCTGAGCAACGGCATTATCCTGTGCATACAAAAACATAAACGATGTTGCACGCTGTGCCTCCAAGGCACCCGAGGAATTGCACTTTAAAAAATCTCCATGTTCCTTGGTCAATCGATCAGCAACAGACATCGGGATCACTGAGAAGTGCGCCGTAAACGGAAATATCCCGCGCCCACTGCCCCCTACGATAAGAAACGATGCTGTCTGCTCCTTACCTGCCAAACGTGCAGTCAAATGGTTTTGGCCGGATTGAATCACAACCTGTTCACCATCCTGCTCAACATAGGCACTCTTTGGCAGTAAACAAAACGGGCTATAAAAAATCATCAGCATTAAAAAAACGGCCACCGCGATCCGGTTCATAACGCGCCCCTTTTTCCCTCTTTAAAAATGCGCTCGACTATCGCTGCTGCGCCATGCCGCTATCGCGCATTTCGGAATTTGAATCCAATGCCCGCGGCACTGGCACTTTCTTTATTTTATTTTTTCTTATCAGCACGCGATGGGCGCAATTTTCCATGCGTTCCCCGATAAATTTTTCCCTTACGCGTTCTCTTATCCCCTTTTCCCATAAACATCCTCCTTTAAATATGCCGTTATCATCACAAACTCATCATGCTGCTGTGCCCAAACACAGCCTGTCTTCTCTTAGGGACAAACCAAATATTCCGCGCATGCGTCATGGCGTTGAAAATTTTTTCTAGCACGATCAAAATCCTTGGTGGCATAACAATAAAAACATCGCGCCAAACAGGTGTCATGCGCCCCAATATCGCGTGATACGCAACAGCCACAATCAACGCGCTGCGCTGGATCTTTCCGGTCACGACGGCCTTGGCTGGTCAGCTGATTAATCAATGCCCGATCAATACAATGGGCCTTGTGAATGCCCACCACATTCTCATAATGACGATCAGAGCAAATCCTTGCCTCCATCCCGAAATCCGGCATCGTCTGACCAATCCACTCCACCAATATCTGTTGCTGCACCTGCGCATCATCGTGAGACACAAATTCAATCCCAGCATTGCGAAGAGACTGATACCGTGCTTGCGCATGGCGGTAATCAACCACAAAACTAAAAATCATTTGCGTAGTATATCCTTGAAGAGCCGCTGCGATTGCGGCAATCTGTTTCTGATGCCAATCGACCGGAGTTTGATCAGTCAGAACAATCGGATCATAACGCCACCTGACTCGCTCTGGACCAATGCGTCGACTTAACCGCTGGAAGGCCTGCACTGCCTCATCACGGTTGGGCGACGCCGGGTCAAATATCGCCGGATAACCTAAAATCGTATAAAGAAAATAATACACATAACTACGGGCATCCAACTCATGCAAATGTTGCATCAACGGCGCTGGATTTCTCGTCCAAAAGACAATGCACTCAACCGCCTCAGGAGAAAGATCCACAGGATGCGTCTTTTGTTCTGGATAAAACGGATTGATAATACGGCACGATCCAGCACGAATACGGTTCATCAACCATTCACTGTAAAAAGCTGGAATATCCGTACGGCGGCTGGCGCTGATGATATGTTTTTCCATCATGGAACAATCATTCCGCTGGAAACCCTACAGGCTGGGTCAACACCACCTTCTGATGCTCATTCAATCCCATTGCCTTAGCCAAAGCCTCTTTATCAACCCAGCCCAACACAACGGTCGCCAATCCTTCAGAAGCGCAAAATAAATACACATTCTGACTTACAAACCCAGCATCAACCGCAGAATAAAAATCCTTCATATCCTCATACCGCCCAAGGCGCTGTGTATCCGCAACAAAAATCAGCGCCAACGCAGCCTGCTGAGTAAAATCCTGAAAACCAGACGCCTCTCTGAGGTCGTTGTCCAGCACAGGATTCAAGACATGCTTGACTGGATCATAAAGGTACAAACCTTCGGACATGGCCACATAAATATCCATCTCCTGACTGTTTCCAGCCGACGGAGCTGTGCGCCTCCCATCCGGGCGATTCACGCCGTTGGCTGCCCATAATAAATTCGATAACATGTCTAATGGCAAGGCCTCTTGACGAAAGGCACGTTGAGACCGGCGCTGGCTTAAAGCCTGCATCAACGGCTTGCCACCAGAGATATCCGGAGATGATAACACAATCGGCTCAGCCGCAAATCCTGGTGCGCTACTGATACAAAACACCAAACAGAAAATCCCAAAATATCTTTTCATGACGCACATCCTGTTGTCTGCCCGCTCATATCGCAAGTAGGCGTGCCATCCTTCTTGCGCGTGAAAATTTTTTTAATAAACCGAAACATCATCCGCAGGAACCAAATCGAAAACGCAATAAACAGAATAACGCAGATCGCCGCAATGATCGGGTGTTTAATAATAAGATAGATCACGCCAGCCACGCCAGCATCTTCGGTCACACTCGCAATGGAATTTGTAAATGGCTCGGGCGAAGTATTGATTGCGGCCCGCGTTGTGGCCTTGGTTAAATGTGCATCCAGCGCGATTGATCCAGTCAACAGACCCACCGCCGTCTGAATCACAGGTCCGGCCTCGGCCATGGCCAGATAGCCCAAGGCCAAGCCTCCCACCGGACGAATAAAGGTGTGAACGCTATCCCACGCAGAATCAATAAAGGGAATCTTGTCCGCGACAAACTCCACGGCATATAATAAAATCGCCAGAATGATAATCAAAGGATGCGCGATCATGGTAAGATCTCCAGGCAGCGTAATCCACTCAAACCGATGCGCAATCCCCAACACTGCGGTGGTTAAATAAATATTAATGCCTGACGCCCACGATCCACCCAAAAGCAAGCCTACTGTTTCCATAAGCCCTCAGCGATGAATATTGATCCAACGTATGACGCCTTACCACTCACGCCGTCCTAATCCGGCAGTTAATTTCCTTCTGAAACTACCTAATTTGTGGAAGTCCTTTGAGAGACCGCGCTAATGATGCCTGAAGTTCTTCTTCCGGCAAAGAATAACTGGTCAATTCTCCACGCATAAACTTTTCATATCCCAACAGGTCCATAAGACCATGTCCGCTATAGGAAAACAGGATCGTCTTTTCCTTGCCCTCTTCTTTTGCTTTCTTGGCCTCTTCGATTACCGCGGCAATGGCGTGACTGGTTTCCGGCGCACAAATAAACCCTTCCGTCCTGGCCCAGATCATCGCGGCTTCATAACTGGTGATCTGATCATACGCACGTGGCTCCATTAATCCATCTTTCACTGCCTGGCTGACCAACGGCGACATTCCGTGATAACGCAACCCTCCCGCATGAATCGGCGCAGGAATAAAATCATGCCCTAAGGTGTACATCGCCAAGAGCGGCGTATAGCAAGACTTGTCGCCAAAGTCATAAGCAAACGGACCGCGCGTCAATGTCGGACAAGCTGACGGTTCCGCGGGAATAATCGTGATCTTTTTCCCATGGATTTTATCATAAAGAAACGGAAACGAAATGCCGGCAAAATTGCTGCCGCCTCCGGCGCAACCGACCACAACATCCGGCAGACCTTCTCCAATAAGCGCAAGCTGTTTCTTCGCCTCCAGGCCGATGATCGTCTGGTGCAGCATGACG
>CAZBHY010000010.1:11460-17739 GCA_964491705.1 uncultured Planctomycetales bacterium | reverse complement strand
AACGCTGTCCCATCTCAAACGGAATCACGTCATCCTCGCGTGCATGAACAATCAGCTTGGGAACCGTGACCTGTTTTATTTTTTCCACCGAATTCATCTCGGTGCGTATTAAAAACAACGGGACGACCGGAAAAATCTTTTTGGCCATATCTCGGCCGGATGTAAACGTTGCATGCATCACCAGCCCGCAAACCGGACGACGAACAGCCACATCAACCGCCGCAGCCCCACCTAAAGAAACACCATTTGCAACAATTCGGTCATGCCGTATATCAGAACGGCCAATCAGATAATCAAATGCAGCCTGTGCATCCAGATACATCCCCTGTTCGGATGGATGCCCCTGGCTCACACCATATCCGCGATAATCAAAAATAAAAATATTTACGTCCAGGCTATGCAGCAGATCAATTTTTTCCAAACGGTCTCCGATATTTCCAGCGTTGCCGTGAAAAAACAACAGGGTCACGGCTGTTTGCGGATCATGCTCGGCCGGAACAAACCATCCGTTTAAACGGACACCATCCTCCGCATAAAAATCAATGTTCTCATAATCCAAACCAATATCGACAGGCCGTTGATTCAGACGTGCGCGTGAAGGAAGGAAGACACTCTGATGTTCCAAAAAACGGATATACACCACAAACAAAATTATGAAAAGAATAATATAAGCGAATATGCGCATCATCATAATTCATCCAACAGTTTACAGCGAACGTCTGGCCATTACGAAAAACACTCCGAGACCAGCAATGGCCATTCTCCCGCCTTAAGACCCGCTCTCTTTTCTCTGCGCGCTGAGATTCAAAACAAACTCCACGGCCTTGAGGATCTCGTCGGCTGTGCATGGCTTTGTCAAATAATGTTCTGCCTGCATCTGCAAGCCCTTCTGAATATCCGGCAACTCATCATGGGCGGAAACGATAATCACTGGGCACCATTTTTCAAACGGGGGATTCTCCCTCAGGCGTTTTAAAATTTCAAATCCGTCTATACCGGGCATCGTCACATCCAGCACCACGGCATCCGGCTGTTCCACAACAATTTTCTCCCAGGCATCGATCCCATCAACCGCCGTCACCACACCATATCCGGCAGCGGTGATCTTCTTGGCCATCAGACTGACAATCTCTGTTTCATCATCCGCAATCAAAATTTTCGCCATGTCCCTCTCCTCACCATTCGCCGTAGCAGGCCCTGTCTTATTTTTTGATCGAGGTATACTGATCCATATCAAAATGAATTTCCTGCGAAGGCTTATCGATCTTATCGATCGCAATCCCCGCAACAGAGAAGAATTTCGTGGCCTGCGTGTCGTGAAAGTCCGAAAAAATCACCACACGTTTAATGCCCGCTGCAATCAGCGCCTTGGCGCATGTCGTACACGGCATGGTAGTCACATACGCGGTGGCCCCATCAACAGAATTTCCGTGTTTGACCGCCTGCATCAGCGCATTCATTTCCGCATGATTCGTGCGGATGCAATGATTGTCAACCACCAGACATCCGACATCATCACAATGCGCATCTCCCGGAATCGAACCGTTATAGCCTGTGGCGATCACATTTTTATCTTTCACCAAAACGCATCCGCAATGCATCCGCGGGCATGTGGCACGCTCGGATGCCAGCATGGCGAGTTTCATAAAGTATTGATCCCAATCTGGACGCACACTGACCCCCTTTGTTGGAACAAACTCAATCATGCTTCAATAAGTATTTTATGTTAGCAGATTGCCGCGACTTTTTAAATAAGTGATTATAAAAGATACTCTTTTTTAATATTTTGAAGACTGCGGACAATATTTTTCTTCACTCCTGGATTTTCGCGTGCCATACGTTCGATGATCTCTTTAAACATCACCCGTTTTGAACGCTGATCATTCGGACACGCATGACCTTGTAAATTGACCACATACCCCTGTTCCACTAGCTCGCGCACTTCCCATTCATGGACATAGGCCAAGGGCCGGATGATCGTGACCTTCCCGTCAAACAGCACCTGTTTCGGGCACATGGCACCGATCTCTGCCCGATAGCACATATTCAGTAAAATCGTTTCAGCTATATCATCTAAATGATGACCTAGAGCGATCTTATTAAATCCCTCTTTTTCTGCAATTTGAAAAAGAAGCTTGCGTCTCAACTGCGCGCAATGATAACAATTCACATCTTCCCATCTGCCGCTCTGAACGATATCCGCTGACTCAATATAAAAGGGAATCTTAGCCTGACACATAAAATCACTCAGCGCGGCTTTCGGAAACCCCGGAATATCCAGATCAATCCACACTGCTAAAAGCTCATAATGAACAGGCGCAAAACGCTGGCGGTATTTCAGCATTTCCAACAGCGCCATGCTGTCCTTACCACCGGAAACCGCAACAATGATCCGGTCCCCATCAGCGATCATCTGATAATCCCCAATCGCGTCACCAACCCGTCGGGATATTTTATAATATAAATTATTTTGAACAGAGTCGGTCATAAAATAAAACCCGGCTGCCTGCCGCGGATGGCCGTCCATCAGGCGCTGCTGGCATTTTCAGCCTCATTGATCGCCTTGCGGATCTGCGCTAAAAGATCAGGAAGATAAATCGGCTTGGCAACGGCGCGGAATTCCTGGTCATTAATCTCAAACCGCTTGCGGCCACCCGCCTCAAGCAGCATCGTCATAAAAACAATGGGGATGTCCCGCGTTATCTCATGATCTTTTAAACGCTGCGCCGTCTCTCCCCCGCTCTGCCGCGGCATCATCACATCCAGGACAATCAGATCCGGACGTTGCTCACAAGCTATACGGAACCCCTCTTGTCCATCAAGGGCTACCAACACCTCATAGAGCCGTAATGCCTCCAGCCTCTTTTTTAAAAAATGTAAGACTGTAGGATCATCATCGACTACCAAAATTGTCCGTCTGTTCATTGTCCGCTCAGCCTTATCTGACTTTTTCCACCTTAACAGAAACCAACCCTTTGTGCGCCGGAGAAATTTCTTTAAAAGCCGCCTTGGTCAAATCGATCACACGCCCCTGCTCAACAAAACGCCGGTGCGGTCCGCGATCATTCACCCGGACAATCACAAATTGACCATTGTCCAGATTGGTCACTTGCAGCAGCGTTCCAAACTCAACGCCCCATATCGCACACGTCAGCATCTGGTCATCAAAAATTTCATTATTCGCCGTTGTCCTCTGAATGCCAGGATCAGTGCGTGAATACCACGAAGCTTGGCCATAAAGAGGAAATGTAAAACGGATGGGACGCGTCATCTGCACATAATTCCATATCACAAAACATGCAGTCGCGATGAAAAAGAATGTTTTCCATGATTTCCGTCTGTGTTTCAACTCAAACATAAACACATTCTATCCACGGATATCCACACGCGCAAGCAGTAAAATCAGATAACTTCTGAGAAATAATTTGCTTATCTCCTTGCCCGTGCTGCACGGGCTTGTTATACTTTAATTGGTAACAGACACCAACAGGCGTCTGCGGCCAAAAACCTGGATTCATCGGAGGCGCTGCCATGGTTGTGAAACCTAAAAAAATTTTTGTCTTAGACACCAACGTCATTTTGCACGACAGTTCCTGCATCTACCAATTCCAAAAACATGATATTGTCCTGCCAATCCCCGTCCTGGAAGAATTAGATAAATTTAAAAAAGGCAATGAAACCATCCATTTCCAGGCACGGCATTTCCAACGGGTGATCGATAAACTCAGCGGATCGAAGATCTTCAACGGAGGCGTGCAAATCAGCACACAGCACGGAAAAATCTCCATTCAGCTTGAACAAAAATTTCATAAAGATATCGCCGCAAATTTTCCGACAGATAAGCCTGACCACAGCATCCTCAACGCCGCATACTGTTTATCAAAAAAATATCCCAAACGCACGGTGGTCTTGGTCACCAAAGATGTCAACCTGCGCATGAAGGCCAAGGCCGTCGGACTGATTGCGGAAGACTACACCACCGATCATGTGAAAGATATCTCAGAAATTTATAAAGGATACCGTTTTGAAGAAAATGTCTCTGATGAACTCGTAGAAAAAATCCACAAGCGCCCCTACACCATTGATCCGTCTGAGTTGAAGGTCAGAAAAACCCTGCTGCCCAATGAATATGTCATTATGCGCAGCGGGAAAAAATCCGCCTTGGGGCATTATGATCCCATGACAGAAAAAATTCACCGCATTCAGAAAATCTCCGCCTATGGAATCACCCCGCGCAATGCTGAACAGGCGTTTGCCCTGCATGCCCTGTTGAACAACAACATCAAACTGCTGACCATTTCCGGCAAGGCCGGTACAGGGAAAACCCTGCTGGCCCTAGCCGCGGCCATGGCCTGTCGTGAACACTATGATGAAATTCTCGTCGCGCGACCCGTGGTCCCCCTGAGCGGTAAAGACCTGGGCTACCTGCCCGGATCGGTCAACGAAAAACTTCATCCCTACATGCAGCCGATCTATGACAACCTCGGCGTCGTGCGTCATAATCGCATTGAGTCGGAATTGAAACAGAATAAGGTGGCAAAAATTTTAGAAGAAGAAAATATCGTCATCTCACCGCTGACCTTTATCAGAGGACGCAGCCTGGTCAATATTTTCTTTATTGTCGACGAAGCGCAAAATCTCACCCCGCATGAAATGAAAACGATCATCACCCGGGCAGGAGAAAATACCAAAATGGTCTTTACCGGTGATATCTTTCAAATCGACCACCCATACTTAGACACATATTCAAACGGTCTAAGCCACCTCATCAATAAGATGCAAGGCCAAAAAATTTATACCCATATTAATCTGGAAAAGGGCGAGCGGTCGGAATTGGCAGAACTAGCGAGTAACGTCTTATAACGGTTCCTGGGTGGTCATGACCCGTCCCACCAATGCTTGAAGGGCTGTTTCAAAACGCAAAATGCGCGGCCCCAAGGATACACGTTGACATCCTGCCGCACAAAATATTTCTACTTCACCGTCGGTCAGCCCCCCCTCTGGTCCAACCACCAGGACAATATTGCCATCCACGTTCGCTGGGCAGGCAACGCTGCTCTGAGGATGAGCCACCAACCCGATCCGTCCCTTGAAAATCCCAGGGGCAATATCATCCATAAAAGGCTTAAAGCGTTGTTCAAAAAAAATTTCCGGAATGCGTGTATCCTGGGACTGTTCTAACCCCAAGACCACCGCTTGATGGACATGATCATCCTCAAGCGCAGGACTGCTCCAATAACTTTTTTCCACACGTGCCGTCTGTATAAAAAACATCCTCTCCACACCCATCGCCGTCAGCGCGGATACCATCCGTCGAAAAACAGGCGGACGCGGCAACGCCATGATCACGGTCACAGGAATCTTAGGCGGCGGGCAGCGCTCATATGATACACGCAACATCGTGCGCTCTGTTCCTATTTCCAAAACACATCCTGTGCCAATCTGGCCATTGATCAGGCCGACCTTGAGCCGATCACCAGCCTTGGGTTTTAAAATCAAGCTGATGTGCTGATGCCTCCGGTCATCAATGACCACGGTATGCGGATCCATAAAATCCTGTTCAGACAAAAGAATCATATTCATCGCGCTATCCCTTAACGTGACGGATAATCCGTCGAACGCCTTCCTGAAAAACTTTTTTCTCCGGCAATAGGCTCACCACAAAATGCGCGCCTTCTGAAAAATCAAAAAAATATCCGGGATGAACAAACACACCTTCATCTTCAAGCAGCCGGGATACAAACGCATCCTCATCAACATTGTCCCTAAGCCTCACCACAGCAGACCAACCGCCATCCGCATCGAGCAATTGCATCGCGCCTCCAGAAGCGCCAGCCGCTGTCTGCAAAAACATCCTGTTCGCACAAATGCGTTCTCTGACCCGACCCTGAATTTTATCCTTCGCCTTCATCCACCGACCCAATGCATTCTGAACAGGTGTGTTGATCGAAAGAAACGTGTCCGCGATCACCTCTAGCCTGGCCATAGCCTCACATACCATCGCATCAGGGCCATTCACCACAATCCACGAACACTTCATCTGCGGCAGGGCCAGTAATTTTGACAATCCACCCAAAACAAACGTGAGGCCCTGCGTATTGGATGCCAAAGATCCAACAGTGCTATGGGCATCATATAAATAATCTAAAAAAACTTCATCGCAGATCAAGGGAATACTGCGAGCAGCGCATTGATTCA
The DNA here is from genome assembly GCA_964491705.1 of uncultured Planctomycetales bacterium. GTDB lineage: Bacteria > Omnitrophota > Gorgyraeia > Zapsychrales > JANLHA01 > JAKLFA01. Next base: position 11,541 of record CAZBHY010000010.1, on the reverse strand, counting down.
CAACAACGCGTAAATCATAGGAATTGAGGCATGATCCCGTCGGATTATTCGGATTGACCAAAATCACAGCCTTGGTCTGTT
>CAZBHY010000010.1:3848-11450 GCA_964491705.1 uncultured Planctomycetales bacterium | reverse complement strand
GCTTGTGTAAACCCATCCTCATCTAAATGCCAACGATCGGTATAGATTAAATTATAGGTCCGCCAATCCAGATCATGCAAGTCAGCTAAAAATTCAAACAACGGATAACTGGGTTTTGGAAAAATGACATGATCGTTGGGATTCGCTAATAAACGAAATAGAAACCCATATGCTTCGGATGTACTGGCGGTCAAAAAAATCCGATCCAACGGCACCACAATCCCCTGCCGGGCATAATAATCGGCAACCACACGACGGGCGGAAACCATGCCGCGCGGATCGGGATCGTAGACCCCATTTTCACTTGCAGCCAACGGCCAAAAGAATGTCGGGGAAGCATTCTGGAACCCGCACCGTGTCGGATTGGCCACAGTCAGATCAAACACATCCGCACCAGATGATCGGCGCTGATTCAAAGAGTCTGCCAACGCATTGGCGGACAGATCCCACTGTGTTCGCTGTGAAAATTGTGTCATGGATATGATCGTGTACGGGTCGATCAAAATACTGATCAATTCCGTTCTATTGGCGGTTGAGATCCTGTTTAAGCCGATCGACTTCTTGTGTCTTCAGCCGTAATTCTTCTTTGACTTTCAGGTGGACGCTCTTTGCAATCCACTGGACATCTTCATGACGCTGGGATAATTTTTTATTCTCAGCGCGTAAATCCAAAATTTCTTTCCGATAAGAATCCGCCTGGGCCTGAATCTTATCCGCTTTTATTTCCAGTGCCTTGATCTGTTCGCTGTCTTTTGCAACCCTTTCATTCAAGTCTTGATTTTCTCTGCGAAGAAGAAGCAACTCTGAATGCTCATTCTCGGTGCGCCGTTCCACCTGTTTCAATTCTTGCTCCAGCTTCTGAATACGGCTGCCACGCTTATCCAGATCCGCTTCCTCTTTCCGTTTCCACTCCTGTTCCCGACGAAGCTGCTCATCCAGTGCCGTCTGCTTCTGCCGATAAATATCCCCCTCTTTCTCCAACGCCTTGACCTTTTTCTGCCAACTCACATTGTCCTGTCGCAGGTCAACGATCAGACGCTCCAGGCGTAAGGCAGCGGCCTTCCAATCCCGCTGTTCCTTTTCAGGCGCTGCCGTCTTCAGCGGCCGGCGACGCATCCGTTTTTCTTTCGAACTGATGGATATCAAAAAAAAGAGGCCGAGAATAAAAAGAAAAAAGAGAAAACCGACAAGAATCCACAACTGAAAATGATGGTTCACTGCTGCACCTCAGACGATTTGACCACCGGGAATAAAAATGATTCGAAGCCTGTCTCCCATGTCAACGGATACCGGCCTTTCAAAACCAACTGGCGATCTTTTTCCAAGATATCAAAAACAAACATGATCCGCTGCTGACGACTATTCTGCATGTGCAGAGACCCTTTCTCAACGATCACCGCAGAGTTCTGTTGAGATAGCCGCCTTAACTCCGCTTCCTCCTCAGCCGTAAAAGCCCCTTTCATTTTTAAAAAGGCATCCGGAGACACCGTCAATCCCGGCTGTGCCTCAAGAATCACCGTAAAGATATCGACCTGATCCGATCCAACGACACGGGCAGATCCATTGATCAGACCATCCATTGCCTGAAAAAAGTCAGCATACGGAGACTGCACATTTCGCGGCTGCAACCCGGTGAACTCCGCCCAGACGACATACCCAGGCTGTGGATGATAATCCAAGGTCACCTTGCCCAAAACCGCTCCGTCATAAAACGATCCTTTGATATCCGTAAATTCTGTTTTTTTGGTATCCCCGGTAACATAAGCGCTCATTCTTTCAAACAGATATGATCCGGCAATAAAAATCCGGCTAAAGACAGATCCCTCAAGCGATGTGATCGTCCAATCGCTCAACCCAAGGGCAGCTTTGACCTGCAGCCCGTCGGCTTCCATATTGTCCATCGATACTTTGACCTGATCCCCAGAGATATACAGCAACTCGGGTTTTTTAATAAAATCAAAAAAATTATGAATGGTCACCATGCCCGCGGAAATGGTGACGATCCGTTGCCCATGACGCAGGCGCATGTTCACATCACGCACCGAAAGAAGATCCGGCAGCCTAGCTTTCTGACGAGCACATCTGAGATATTCGATATGGACATGCTCCTGATGACGATTGATTATATCCGGCAAGAATGTATTGATAAAAAAGGGCGTATTGGCCAACATGTATACCGCGCCCAAAATAATAAAAAACAAAATTAAAATCGGCAGAATATAATGTCTCATCGTATGGCTCCCAGCATTAAAATGGATGATAATCCTCTTTAATTTTTTTCGCCTCAGCCTGATACTCCCGAAATGCGCCGTCCAGCTCTACCAGCTTTTGCTGAATACCGTCCACAGCCTCTTCCGACGCTGTCTGCTCGATAAAAAGACAGATCGCATGAACTCGTTTGGCAGAAATATTCCCCGCAGCCCCTTTGAGGGAATGCGCGATATTGCGCACCATCTCAAAATCTCCTTGTGTTAAACAATGTGTGATCTCCTTACGTTTGACCTTGAAGTCCGCTTCAAAAATATCAAAGAGCTCCAACAGCAAATCCTTGTCATCCTGAACCCGGTCTAACGCATCGGCTAAATCAATAATCTTTTCGTCCATTCCCACATCCTTTCTCACTAATGAATAAAAAATGACTCAATCGTTTCATACAGCTGCATCCGATCGATCGGTTTAGACACATACCCATCCATACCGGCGTCCAAACATTTTTTTCGATCGCCGCTCATCGCCCTGGCGGTGAGCGCCACAATCGGAATATGCCCTTGCCCTGCACTCTGCTCCATTTCACGGACCTTCCGTGTCGCCTCAAACCCATCCATCACCGGCATCAGCGCGTCCATCAAAATCAAATCAAATTTCTCCCGCGCCATCATGTCCAAAACATCCTGTCCTGTTGCCGCGACAGCGACCCGCCACCCTCGTTTTTCCAAAATGCGCTGCGCCATCTTCTGATTGACCACGTTGTCCTCTGCCAAAAGAATATGCAGATCCTCTTTTTTTACCGAGGCGGCAGACTGCGTTTTCTTCTTGGAAATCTCCGCCATCAACTGAGATTCAATGCTCTCCTCCTGCAAGGCCTTGGGGATCTCATCGCTGCGGACCACAACACATGGAATAATGAAACTGAACGTACTGCCCTTTCCTTTTTCGCTGTCGACCCAGATTCGGCCGCCCATCAGTTCCAATAATTTTTTACAAATCGCCAGCCCCAGCCCTGTTCCTCCGAACTGACGGGTTGTGGACGCATCCTCCTGTGTAAAGACATCAAAGATCCGCTCCTGCTTATCGCGATCAATCCCGATGCCCTCATCAATCACACAGAATAAAAGTTCGCACGTGTCCTGTGCCTTATTCGGTCTGGCCTTGACCTCGATTTGGATCTTCCCCGACGAAGTGAATTTGATGGCGTTATTGATCAGATTCACCAGCACCTGACGGATGCGCACCGGATCCCCTTTGACCATGTCCGGCACGCTTTCATCAATCACCCATTGAAGGTTGAGCCCTTTATTCCGCGCCAGGATATCCATGGTCTTACACACACTGCGCACGATGCGTTCAATATTAATTTCAATATCTTCCAACTGAATTTTTCCTGCCTCGACCCGCGACAAATCCAAAATATCATTGAGCAAACTCAAAAGAATATCCGCTGCATTTTTGACGATTAACAAATTGTCCCGCTGCTCCAGGCTCAACTCCGTATCCAGCGTCAAGTCAACCATCCCCAGAATCGTGTTCATCGGAGTCCGAACCTCATGAGACATGTTCGCTAAAAACATCGTCTTAGCCTCACTGGCCGCCTCGGCTGATTTTTTTGCATCGACCAGCATCTTTTGGGTCTTCTTCTGAAATGACACATCATGCATAATCCCAATACATCCGATCGTCCCGCCATCCGCATTCTTCAACTTGGACAACGAAAGATTAATATCGACCTGAGCGCCATCCTTTCGGATGACCGTTGTTTCGATGTCAAACGCTGCGCTTTTTTTACGTGCCACCAACGCGCGCAAACGTGCCCATTCTTTCGCAGGATACAAATCCGCCATCGCACGATTAAAAAGATCTGTCCACCCCATCTCCAGCATCTTTTCCGCAAAGGGATTCCACGCGATAATCCGGTCTTCATGATCGGTCACCACAATCGCCACGGCTGAATGGTGAAAAACAGCTTGAAAAAATTGCTTTGGGTCGGCTGACTCTTTGAATTGTTCTTGGAGAGAATCCTGAATAATCCCATCGATGAAGCGCAACTTGCCACGACTGGAGCGGACGGCAAACAACGATGCCACGACAGCGATCGGACTGCCGCCGCGGGATTTTAAAAGAAGTTTCTTATGGAGAATGCTTGCATGAGACTGCAAGCGCCTGACCATTGCCTGATACTCACGACGATCATCAAAAATGTCTTCTGGCGAAATGGCCATAATCTCATCGGGAGCATACCCCAACCGCGCGCATAGATATTCATTGGTAAAACAAAAAGCCGCAGACGTTCCGACGGTCTGCCGAAATATGCCGCTCTCAACCCGATTCAATAATGCATCCAAAGACGCTGGTGCTGATTTCATAACGGTGTATGTCCCTCTCCGCTGCTTGGAAACTTTATTTTTAAATTTCTTATCGCCGCCATAATGGAAAAGAATCCTACCACAATGGTCAGCGAAGACAGACAGATCATCCTCGCCTGGTTCCATCCTTGAGCATCATTCTGCGGCAAAAGACGGATGACATGACTCAACACCACCAGCGCCAACATCATGGCGGATCCGGCAATAAGAAAAATAAATAACGCAAATAAAAAAATCAGCAGCACCACATATGCGTTATAAAAAATAATATTCCCCTTGGCGATTTTACTCGCCGCAATGCCAATCCTATCCATCTGCCGCCCCTTGTCTCACTGCCCCTATCGCTCAAATTTCACAATATTCTGCCACCAAGCGCTGCTATCCCATGACAACATGCGCTCCCATAATTTCTTCGCCGTGGCTGTTTTCAAATACTCCGGCGCGCGCTCAAAAAAATGCTCTGCCTCCTGAGATCCGGCATCAAGATATTCCTTGGCCTGAACAAGACATTCCAAAATATCCGCATCGCGAGCCACCTGACTCTCCGCTGTTTCCTGGCGGTCATATTCGTCACGCAGCGCGGTCAGCGGACGACTGACCCGTTCATCCATATGCCTGACCTGATCGTTGAAAACCTTTTTCTCTGCCTGCTTGAAATCAATATACCGATGGCCCATTTTGTGCAGATCATTGATCCTGGCCTCATGAATATCATTGAACAAACACATCGCTAGTACCTTGAATGTGTCGACGTTTTCGACGTAAGACATATAAAATCCTATCACCGCCGTGCGAAAAGAATGATCTGCCACGCTCTCCGGATCATCAATTCCAGCCACCCACCACCCGCTGCGGCGTACCCGCTTCAACAAACCTGCCTCAGCAAAAAAATCCAATGCTGCCTGAAACGCATCTTTCGTAATGTTGTCCTCCATACCATACTCCCAGCTCATCCGTTGATATTCATACGCTGCTTAACAATTTCATAACAAAACACCGTGGTCGCATGGGCCGCGTTCAATGACAAGCGCGGTTCAGCCATTGGCAATGTAACGGCCTGATCCAAATATTTTTTGATGACGGCACGTATCCCTTTCTGCTCCGATCCAATGACCAGCCCCAGCGGAAATGAAAATTTTGCAACACGCAAATCCTCTCCATCCTCCACCACCGCACCAACGATCGAAAACCCGATGTCTTTCGCGTCTTTAATGGCCTTGCCGAGATTCGCCACCCTGGCGATCGGAACATAATTGTCCCCGCCGCACGACACCCGCAGCGCGGATTCTGTGACGCCCACAGAATCATGCGTTGGCAAAACAATAGCAAACCCTCCAAAACACGCCAAACTGCGAATAATGCCGCCGAGATTCTGAGGATCGGTCAAGGCATCTAGAAAAAGAATAACCCGCCGCTGTGATTGGCACCTCTCTAGGAGCTCCTGAAAATCTATATAAACAAAATCACCGATTTCCGCCATGATTCCTTGGGCGTTCACATTGCGGCTGATCTTATCCATCTTACTGCGCGGCATCGCATGCACAGGAATACCCCACTTCTTGGCCTTCTTATAAACATATCCAGCATCTGAATGCCCGTCCTGAATATAAATTTTATGAAGGCTTTTCGGATCAGCCTTCAACCGTTCGATCACAGGATTTTTTCCATAAATTTTCATCACAACCCCTTCTGGAATATCACTCCAGGTTCACCCCTGATTTCTACCCATACAGCCCCTGCTGATCTACCATGACCGTGACAGCATCATAATTCCAACATATAAATACCCGTAATAATATGCGGAAAAACCAGCGCAATAATCAGCAAGATCCACAGGCATACCGAAAACCAGATGCACGTCACATCTAAAAACGATGAAAAGAAATCTTTGGTGGTGCACATGTCCCAATAGGCACTGGCGCGTCCCGCGTTGCGTTTCATAATCCCCAAACGCTTAAAATCCTTTTCCCGCTGCATAATGGAACCATCCAGAATAGCCTGGATCACTTCTTGATACTCCCGATTATACTCGCACTCCCGGTGCTGATGCCCGCCTCCGTGTTCCGTACGATAAAACTTCCATCCGCATTTAGGGCAATACTGCGTATACACCAACCGGCATAACAAAGAATCAAGAATATTAATTACCAGCCAGGGCAGCAATAACAATGACGTCAAATGAAGCGGTTGAATCAAAAAGCGATCGAACGTCGGCCCCATCCGGAAATTATTCCGGCTGAACGCGTACATAAAATGGAATGTCCGCGTACGAAAAAAACTGGCAACAATAAACTGAAGCCGCGTACAGGCTTCAATGCCATGCTCATGCACAACCTTCTGAAGCACAGGATTGGATGCGAGACCAAGCATGCCCGCATCCACTTTATCTTTTAAATTTGTTTTATCGTCCTCGACCTTAAGCAGTGCTGTATCACAATAAAGACAATGCGTTCGGTCATCTAAATAAAACGTCACTTTACACCGAGGGCACTCTCGCAACTCTCACTCCTCTTTCTTAAACCCAAAACCTTGATTTCCAAAATGGAGAAATCATGCCCCTGTGGCCTGGCCGACATCCACAGGAACGCCATTATGCTCGATGGATTTTTGAACCGCGCACAATGTCTTGACCACATCACTGGCCTTTTGAGCATCGGCCTTATCCGGCAATCGATGATTGAGGATACAATCAATAAAATAAAGTGCCTGATCTTTTAAGGGTTCACCCAAACCAATCTTCGGGATGGTAATATCTCCCTCTTTCGACAACAACTGAAACTCCCCATACGATTCATAATAGGTCGATGTCCGCTCGACATGTTTATCATAAATCTTCACCGGACCAACATTGTCCAAATCATCCCACACGGCCATTTTCTTATCACCGACCACAGTGACCTGTCTCACCTTTTTCGGATCCAGCCAACTGACATGCATATTCGCCATCACCCGATTTGGATATTGCATGGTCGCAAACGCCACATCTTCTAATTTGTCCCCAAGATATTTCTGTCCGCAGGCA
>CAZBHY010000010.1:0-3838 GCA_964491705.1 uncultured Planctomycetales bacterium | reverse complement strand
GACGGGGCAACCGTTAAACAAATAATTAAAGATCGACACATCATGCGGGGCCAAATCCCACAGGGCATTGACATCATATCGAAACGGCCCGAGATTCGTGCGTTTTGCATGCGCGTACTGAATATGACCGAGCTCTCCCGAATCAATCAATTGCTTTAATTTAATAATCCCCTGATTAAAAACAAAGACATGCCCAACCATCAAGACCGCCTTACTCCGCCGGGCTAAGAGCCCCAGTTGATCGCATTCCTGCGGATGCAGCGATAATGGCTTCTCACATAAAACGTGCTTGCCCGCTGACAAGGCCTGATGCGCGATATCATAGTGCGTATTGGTCGGCGTTGCAATACACACTGCCTGAATGTCCTGTGTTGCCAGAACCTCGTGATAATCAGCAACCGTGAGAATGTCAGGAAACGATCTCTTGATCGCCTGAAGGCGAGATCTGTCAGGATCTGCGCACATGACCACTTTGACATCCGGCAGTTGACTGAAAACACGGATATGATTCGGTCCCCAATGACCGCACCCAATAACACCAATCTTAAGCACGCCAACCCCCTCTAATATTTATATCAATATTGGAAAGTCAAAAAATGTATATTTATTATACTTGTTTGCAATTTTTTTAAAAAGATTAATTTTTGTTTTTCCCAGCCCAGCCAACTGAATATATTTCTATTTTTTTCAAAAAATCATACCGCCCTTTTCGTTTAATGTTAAAATACACCCATGCCAAAAATGCATTTTCTCAAAATTCTTTGGAGTCAACGTGATCAACTTTTACTCGCTGCGATCTGCCTGCTTTTGGTGCTAAATATCGTCAAAACAACACAAAAAATTTCCTCCCTCATCATTACACGCCGAAATCAGCCCTATGTTTTTACGGGCGACCAATTTCAAGGGCTCAAGGACATCCTTCACCATACAACGCGCATCGGATACTACACCGATAAATCATTAAAAAACATCCTTATTGAGGCTCAATTCGTTCAAGCGCAATATGTCCTTGCCCCGGTCCTACTTGACCTTAATGCCCTGCATCACCGTTTTACAATTTTTGATTATGAAGACAGCTCAACGGCCTTAGAAAAAATCCAGCAGCTAGGGATGGTCCCCCTGCGCCGAAGTTCATCCGGTATTATCCTGGCTCAAACCGCGGAGCATCTTCAATGATGCTGATCATCCCATATCTCATCACATTATTCACAGGATATCTTGCCCTGATAACACTCTTTCGCAATGATCGCCCTCTTCCAACGTTACTGTTTTTTACGCTATCCGCATTAACGGGCATATCCATAACCATTATTCTCACATTTTTGAGTTTTATCTTTCTGAATCGTTTCCACCTCGTATTTATTATCTTCGCCCACGCATTGATTATCATCCCCCTATTATGGATATCTGGAAAAAACATCGCATTGCGCAACATGACCTTGAATAAAGACACCGGGCTGGAACTGTTGATGGCCGCTGGATCCGGGATCATCTCTTTCCTCTATGCAAAGGCCTACCCTATGGGGGGATGGGATGCCTGGCTGCTATGGAATTTTAAATCAAAATTTCTGCTGTTATCCGGAACAAGATGGAAAGAGCTGTTTGATCCGATGCTATGGAGATTCCACCCTCATTATCCGATCGGGCTCCCTCTTTTTAACGCCTGGACATGGGCCTTTACCCAAAATAGCGCTGTATTCGCCCCACTGATCAACGCAGTGCTTTTTAATATCCTCATGATGATGCTCATGTTAGCGATCATCCGGCAATATTCCACAAACCTCACCCGATTTGTGCCTATCGCGGTCCTCTTTCTGTGCCCCATACATATGATTTTTATGGCCAGCCAATACTGCGATATTGTCATCGGTCTTTTTTTACTGGCGGCATTGGGCTGCATCATAGAAGCCCAACGCAGCTCTCGAAAAACGCTGTTCATCCTCTCGGGCCTTTTCCTCGGAACGCTGTCATTTTTAAAAATGGAAGGCGCGATTCTGGCAGGACTGATTTTTATCGCAGCCCATTTCCTCCTCAGGAAACACCCACACCGATTTTCAACCCTGCGGTTGCTGTGGATTGGGACAATCGCTGGTACCGTTCCCACCATCCTCTTCCTGCTTTTTCTGTCTCCGGGCAGCCAAGACTTCATTAACGGATTCTTTTCATCCAGCAGTCCTGCGACATTCCTCCGTTTAAAGACCATCCTCATCCAATATTGTCTTGAATCCTTGTCCGCCAAATGGAACTTTTTATGGATCGCTATTTTCATCGCAGGGTGCCTGCATCCAAAAAAAATTTTTCAAAACGAACGGCGAATTTTTCCGTATGTCCTTGCCAGTTATCTGCTGATTCTCACCCTCTATTATTGGACTAATACCTATTACGATATCCGCTGGTGGATCAATAATTCATTCGCCCGCATCCTTTCCTCACTGCTCCCGACGATCATTGTATGGATGTCTATCAGCCTATTGCCAAAAAAAACTCCAGCCGATAGCGACTGGAGTTAAAAAAATGAAATTCCCTTTTTTTCAGGGGCGTTCAATTTTAAGAATTTTATACTTTAACGTTCCGGCCGGGACCTTCACCTCGACCTCTTCCCCCTCACGTTTGCCCAACAACCCCTTACCGATCGGCGACATGATCGATAATTTATTTTGTTCATAATCTGCCTCTTCCGGAGAAACCATCGTATACGTCAACGCGTCACCGCTATCCAAATCCTGCAGAGTCACCACCGCGCCAATATACACCTTATCTGCAGGGATATCCAAATCCTCAATGATACGAACATTGGACAGCTTACCTTCAAGTTCCGCAATACGCGCCTCACAATGCCCCTGAGCCTCTTTGGCGGCGTCATATTCCGCATTCTCGGACAGATCGCCCTGAAGCCTGGCCTCTCCAATCGCCTTGGATATTTCACGCCGTTTGGTGACTTTGAGATATTCCAACTCTTCGCGTAGTTTTTCATAGCCTGCCCGGCTTAAATAGACTTCAGCCATGATCCTTCCTCCGGTATAAAAACCCCTTATAAATTTACATCTTCTCCAATGCCTTGGTCAACACCGGAAGAATCTCCTGCGCCTCAGGCTTGGTCATGCGGCCAAGTTTAGCAAAACGCCATTCTTCCGTTTGCGTACGATTTTCACGCACGATCTGAATTTTTTTCTCCCCTTCATTATATTGAAATACACCCACGGTAATACGGGTCCCATCAAATTCCTTGGATTCCTTAAAAAGTTCTTTATCTAATGATTGATCGTACGGCATCGCTTCCTCCTTGATGTTTGACTAGAACACAGCGCCCTAGCTGTTGATGATTAAAAATTCATTCCCGGAATATTCGGCATCACTGCTGCCATTTTCTGCGCAGCCATCGTCTGGGACTTCTTAATGGCAGCATTGACGCTACGCAGCATGTCCTTTTCCAACTTTCCTTTATTCTCAGCCTTTAAAAAATCTGCATTGATATCGATCGACTGAAATACCTGAGAACCATTGATGCGGATGGCGATCCCCGGGACGTCCTGGGCATCGACCATGATCCCATCTAATTCCCGCTTGATCTTATCCGCCTGTCTTTTCATTTCCATCAGCTGCTTCATCTTATCGAACATGCCTATAATCCTTTTAAATAATATTAATAGTATTTATTAGGTTATACCGAAAAACCAACAGACATGCAAGCAAATTTATTTTTACCGCAAACGGTAGGCAATGTCCATCAGCGTCTGCACCAAGAATGACCGTAAAAAAACGATCGCCACAAAGGCAATGATTGGGGACAAGTCGATCACGCCCATCTGGGGCAGAATACGACGTATCGGCTCTAAGA
>CAZBHY010000009.1:11411-18760 GCA_964491705.1 uncultured Planctomycetales bacterium | reverse complement strand
AAGTTAGAATATTCAAAGGCGATATCTTCAGGGTAACCATTTCTTATCTTTTGGCGTAAAACTTTTTCTGATAAAAATGCCCAGCCATAATTCATAGGAAAAAAAAACCATTTTTTGTCCGGCTTTAGTTTAAATTTATCAGAAAAATTTTTACGATAAAGCATGGATTTTTTTTGTTCAAGACATAATAATTCATTAGCCGGATTGCCGGTAAGATGGATATCATCAGGACGAACGCCGTTTTTTATCAAAAAATTATTTTTAAACTCTTCATCCCAGGCAATATGATGAAGTGTGTTTTGCGTGAAGCTGTCACGGGGCGCTTTATAAGCCGCATTCGAGGGTGACAATAATTGTTCCCAGTTAAGATTCAGAAATAGGGCATGGTTAAGAAAGATATTGACAATTTTTCCAACCCGCCATCCGCTCTCTCCCATACAAAATGGAAAGATAAAAAGTTTTGATAGGTATTTTTTAATATAGTGGGGATGGAAATAAATGGAAAGGATCACAGACGATAAACCAAATTTTTCTTTTAAGACATCGGCAATGGCCAGGACAGAGCTCATTTCACGATCTTTATGCTCGATAAAAAAAATCACGTCAACGTTTTTTAAATTTCGGTCTGATGGCATAAATTTTATATTTTGTTTATGGCTGATAGATAGATTATAGTATACTTTATTCGAGAATAAATAACAAACCAAGGAAGTTTCGATTGCTTCGAAAATACCAGAAATCCCTCTTTCCTTACCCGTGTAACTTTTGCGGCAGGAATTCCTTTACTTTGGTTGCTAAAGAAAAGCGTTTTAAAACGCATATACCTGTCGTCATTTGTAATCATTGTGGTCTGATCTGTTTAAATCCCCGATGGCCGAAAGACGTTTACGCTGATTTTTATAAGGAAGACTATCGAAAATTAATACCGGTCGACGCGGATTCGCAAAAGATTTATGAAAATCAATTGAGCTATGGGAAGAGAATTCTTGAGTTCTGTGAGGGGCATCTCTCAGACGGTTTAAAGGTTTTTGAAATCGGATGCGCCGCGGGTGGAGTGCTCCAGGTGTTCAAGGATGCCAGGAAGGCCGAAGTCCAGGGATTGGAACCCAATATCGCTCACGCCGATTTCGCCTCTGAGAAATTAAATACCACAATTCAAAAACAACTTGTCGAAGATTATCTGATCAAAGAGTCGGAGTATGATTTCATTCTGATGACTCAAACCGTGAATCACCTTTTTGATCCTATGGGGGTGTTTAAGAAGGTTTATGCCATGTTAAAAGGCGGAGGGAAATTCTATATTGATGTTCAGAATTTTTCTGAATACTTAAAATTTTCGAACAAACCTTTTCAGGTCGACCATATTTATTATTTTTATCCCGAAGTGCTTCTTGCGATGCTGAAATTCTGCGGATTTTCACCCGTTAAAGTTTCGGTTGATACATGTAAAGATTTTCGAGAGGTTCTCAGGCGAGAACATCATCGAGGGGCTTTTATCCATGCACATATTTTGGCGGAAAAAGTATGTCATGTCACAGAAGGTCATTATCCTGATGCCAAAAAAATCCTTCAGGACGTTCGATCAATTCTTTTTAAGAAAAAATGCCTGCTTCCCTTCACTCTTCCGGTCAAGCTTTTGCGGAAATTACTGCCTTGATCGAAAGGCTTCTCCTTTAATGGCCAATTTTTATCAGTCTCTTTTTAAGAAATATTTTTAAAATTTCTAAATCGGTTTCGTGATCGATATTGATGGTTCTTTCGGTAACATATCCTAATGTCGAACAAGGCAGCATGGATCTTTCTTTTAAAAGCGCGGAGGTTTTGACGATGTAGACGGCCCCGGTCAATTTAAAAACCGGTGGAAGTTTTTGGCGGGGCATTTCCGATGAGGTGCCTTTCATAAGAGACTCGAGAAAACCTTTTTGGTTCATTTTTTTCATCTTATGGGGATGAGGTTCGCTAACCGCTTCAACAGTCACGATGGCATTCGCTTTTTTATGTTTTTTTAATATCGAAAACATTTTAATAATTTGTTCACATGATCGCACGGGTGAAGACGGCTGCAGAAGGATCACATAGTCATAAGCCGTCTTCAATTGATTTAAAAGATGAATAACAACGTCTACGGTTTTAACATTGTCGCCTGAAAGCCGTTTGGGTCGTAGACCCGCGCTGAGGGCTCCCTTGCGCTTGGCAATCTGCTCATAGTGTTTTGAATCGGTGCTCACATATAGATCAGTGATGAGAGGACAGTCTTTTCCTGTGATCACGGCGAGGTCCAGGAGAGATTTTCCGCTGATTTCGGAAATATTTTTATGCCTGAATCCCTTTGACCCGCTTCTGGCAGGGACAATCCCTAAGATTTTCATATGACAGCCTTAGTAACAGTTCTTTTTTATAATTTCAGAGGTTGAGATTTCAGCCAGTTTCGCTGTAATTTTTGTGCCGGCATCCCCTGTTCCAAAAATGTTAAGCGATGGGTATTTGCCATAGTTAATCTGTTTTTCAATGATCGACTGTATTTGATCTTCATTATAGTCGACAAAGATCGCGTTATGGCCGTGTTCCCGATTTTGCTGCCGGTCTCCGACAATCACTGCTGGAGTCCCAAGGAAAGAGCCTTCACGGATGAATGATGATGAATTCCCGGCACAGCAGGCTGCGTTGTTGAGGACTTTCGCGTAAGCTTCAGGTGAGAACCCCCGGAAATAATGGAAATTCTCATGATAATTTTTTTCACGAAAAATGCGGATGCCTTTTGATACATCGTCGGTGCCGGCATCGATATTTGGCCAAAGCACAATCTTCTGGATATTGGTGAATTTTCTGACCGAGTTCAGTATTACGCTTACTTGTTGAAATCCTTGTCCGTAACTTGTTGTCACCGGATGCTGAACGATCAGGATGTAGGGTTTTAACCAGTCGATTCCAACTCCGACACCGCCGTATTTTGACATCTCCGAATTGCTGATATGTAAATTTTCGTGAGTTAGAATATCAATAGACGGACAGCCGAAATTAAAAACACATTCGGGATTCTCACCCATCCTGATAATGCGCTCACTGGATTGTTCGGTTGAGGGGAAATGGATATCAGCGAGTTTCGTAATCGCGTGCCTGACACGTTCATCGATGTTACCGCTGATCTCGCCTCCCTGGATATGGACGAGAGGAATGTTGAGGTAGGTTGCGGCGATAGCCGTTGCCATCGTTTCAAATCGATCCGCGACGGTAATAACCATGTCCGGTTTGAGATCTTCAAAAGCGGTTGAAAGTTCGATAACCCCAAGTCCTAATGACTTTGCCTGGGTCGAGAGGGTTTCGCCCTCAACGACATAATAAATAGATCGAAGGGGTTGAAAACCATCTGATTTGATGACATTAACGGCCTTTCCGAAACGTTCCAACAGGGTCGAAGCTCCGACGATCAGTTGAAGTTCGAGATCGGGATGGTTTTGAATCGCCTTAAGAACATATTTGACCCGGGCGTAATTGGCGCGGCTTGCCACTACAACACAGATTTTTTTAGGCATTATCCCCCCACTTTCCAATATAGATTTCCCTGAGTTTGTATTCTTCGTTGGTTAATGGATAAGTCGGCTGGCCCAGCATTGTTTCGCAGAGGTCGCGCCATTGGCAGATTTCTTTAAATTCATCCGGTGTTGTCGACATCTGCTGATCTTTTCCAGGCCAGGTCCGGTCTAATGTAAGATGTTTCTCAAGACATGAAATTCCCATGGTCATGGCGGCCTGTGCCGCCTCTGTGTCTAATGAATGGTCGCTAAAACCGACTTTCCTTACGCCTTGTTCTTTCAGCCAGTTGATACGGTTGAGGTTTACATGATCCAACGGTGTTGGATAAAGAGACCGGCAATGAAGCATGATGTAATCATGATCATATAGAATTTTTATGGTATCGATAATTTCTTTTTCAGTCATCATTCCGGTTGATATATATATTCGCTTAAATGTTTTTTTTAATTTTTGAAGAAGAGCGACACTGTGACAATCCGGGGAGGCGACTTTAATTGATGTTAGTCCCAGGGAGGCGAGAAAATCAGAGCGATCCAGATCGAAACATGTTGTTAAGAAGTTTATGCCGGTTTTTTTGCAGTAGGAAATTAATTCAATATGATCCTCATCTGATAACTCCATTTTTTTGTGGCGTTCATGAGTGCTTTGATAATCGCCTTTGAAATTTTTAGACAGCTTATCCGCCTGCCAGGACTGAACTTTGATTGTATCAACCCCGGCTTTTTTGGCTTCGTCAATCATCGCTTTGGCGATCGTGAGATCCCCTTTATGGTTGGATGTAAGATCTGCTATGATTTCAATCATCGCGGCCTCTCTTTCAATCATGCCGTTTTAAACTTTGTTTTCTATCTTTTTTATACGAAGAAGCGTATCTTCGATGAGTCGACGGTTTGATGCGATCAAATCTGCGATGAGGCCCATAATCAGCATTTGCAAACCGGCTATGGTAAAGATCGCTGAGATGATCAATGACTGAATATGTCCACCTCCCTGCCCTGCCCAGTAAAACATTAGAAAACGCCAGATCAGTAGGCCTCCGATGCAGAGGGATATCATTCCCAAGTTTAAGAACATGCGTAAAGGGTTGTACATGGCCCACACACGAATCATGGTCACGATCGATTGCTGAATATATTCCGGAATATTTTTAAAGAGCCGGGATGGTCGGTCAACATGGTTTGTCTGGACGGTGATATTTTCGATTGCAAGATTTTTGTGTTCGGCCTGAATGATACTCTCGATCGTATATGTATAGCTGGAAATAATATTTAAGCGTAAAGCCGCTTCACGGTTATATGCCCGGAATCCTGTTGTCACATCCTGGATTTTTGATCCCGACAGGCGGCGGACAACAGCACTGCCCAGGCGCTGTAGGCGCTTTTTGACCCAGGAAAATTGTTGGATGTTTTTAATATCGCGGTTGCCGATCACCATATCCGCCTTTCCTTGCAGGATCGGTTGAATGAGCCGCGCAATGTCCTCGCCTTTGTATTGTCCATCCGCATCAGTATTGACGATAATATCGGCTCCGCATTTGAGCGAGGCGTCGAGACCGACTTGGAATACATGGGCCAGCCCTTTTCTTTTGGTTAGGCGGATGACGTGATTGACGCCATGATTCCTGGCCACATCAGAGGTATTGTCTGTGCTGCCGTCATCGATGACCAGAGTTTCAATGATATCAATTCCGTTAATATGTTTTGGCAGGTCAGCCAGAGTTTTGGGCAGCGTTTCGGATTCGTTGAGGCATGGAATTTGGATAATCAGTTTCATCGGAGGATCCTTAATTTTTGTGTTGATCGTAACGGAACGTCCTCTATGTCATGTGCGACGATCATTTTGTGCGATACACTTTTTTCCAATATTCCCGCAAGGTGGCAGCCTTCTGTTTAACCCAGTCAAAATTGTCTTCTGTCCAAAGGATGGTTTTTTCCAATCCTGTTTCGAAAATATGATCTTCCGTCCATCCGAGTTTTTTCAGTTTTGTGCAATCCGAGGAATACCTAAGATCGTGGCCTGGCCGGTCTTTGACATATTCAATCAAGGTGCGTGGCTTATTCAGGATGTGCAGAATGGATTTCACGACTTGAGTATTGGTGCATTCTTGCCCACTACTGATGTTATAAATTTCCCCGATTTTCCCCTTTTGGAGGATATGGAAAATCGCCTTTGCGCAGTCATTGACGTAAATCCATTCCCGGATATTACGACCGGTTCCATAAATCGGGATTTTTTGATTCCTCAGCGCCTTGATCAGAACAACGGGAATGAATTTTTCCGGATATTGCCAGGGTCCGTAATTGTTACATGGGCGAACGATGATCGCTGGCAGTTGATCAGAGCGGATGGCGGATTGAATCAGAAAATCTGCTGCAGCCTTGGATGATGAATATGGATTGCTGGGGTTGAGTGGTGATGATTCATTAACGCATCCGGTTTTGATCTCTCCGTAAACTTCATCGGTGGAAATATGGATAAATTTTTTAACAGAATATTTAAGAGCCAGGTCGATCAAATATGAGGTGCCTTGAATATTTGTCTGAATAAATGGGCTGCTGTCAAGGATGCTTCGATCAACATGGGTTTCCGCCGCAAAATGAATAATATAATCCGGGCGTGTGGCCTTAAAAACGCCCGCCATTTTTTTATGGTCGCGTATGTCAATTTGATGGAAAGTGATTTTGTTTTTAATTGAAGCCAGGCGTTGAAGGTCTCCTGCATAAGTCAATTTATCAATCACAACCATCGAAAGGTTATGCTGAGCAGCAGTTTTTGCAAACGCTGATCCAATGAACCCGGCACCGCCTGTAATAAGAATTTTTTTCATATTTAAGTAAAGATTATATTAATTTTAATATAAATAGTATAGCATTTGACGAGGATGGCGCGAGAGAATTGTTGTCTTTTTCAATATTTTATTGATTCAACGAATACCGGCACCCACAGTATTTTTGTTCATAAAATCCTTCCTGCCGGGTGATTTCCCGCATGAGGTCCTGCCCTCCGTTTTTGCGCCAGTGGTAATCCCAGTAGAGAATTTCGTATTTTTCTCCGGCGATTTTGCCTGCCTGATTGACCTGGTCCATATCTTTCCAGCGAGAAATGCCGAAGGAACTGGTGAAGATTTGAAATCCGTGATCAGCTGCGAAGCGTGCGGAATATTCCAGTCGCATTTGAAAACAGGCGCTGCAACGCTTTCCGCGTTGGGGTTCATTTTCCATTCCGGCTGTCGTGTTAAACCAGAGATCTGGCGTATAATCGGAATCAAAGAACGGCACGTGCTTTTTTTCGAGAAAGGCGGTTAACGTGCGTTTGCGCAGCAAATATTCGTCTTCCGGATGGATGTTTGGATTATAAAATAACACAGTGGGTGTGATGCCGGATTCAAGCAATGCTGTGATAATCCCTCCGGAACATGGTGCGCAGCAGCAATGCAACAATAAGGATGACGGATGAAGGAGTAAGGGTTCGGGAATCGTTAATTTGTGTGTTTTTTTTAAGACTGTTAATTGGTTTCTATGCATCTTAATCCTTAATCCTTCATCTTTGATTCTTGAATGCTTGTGGTATGCATTCAATAATATCCGTCGCGATCATGGCAGCCTTGCCAATTTTTTTCGCAGCGATATCCCCCGCCTTGCCATGCAGATAAACACCCCATCGGGCTGCGTCGAACGGCGCTATGCCTTGCGCCAGAAAGGCGGCAATCATTCCGGTTAAAACATCCCCGCTGCCGGCTGTCGCCATCCCGGCATTACCGGTGGTGTTGATGTGCATTTTTCCGCACGGATCCGCCACAATGGTTTGATGCCCTT
>CAZBHY010000009.1:0-11401 GCA_964491705.1 uncultured Planctomycetales bacterium | reverse complement strand
ATATCTTTGGGCAAAGTTGACTGCAATGTCGGTTAGGTTTTTTCGTTTAAGGCCTTCGCTCTTCAGCCGTTTATCATGTGTTAATCGATAAAATTCCCCTAAGTGCGGAGTCAGGATTTTTATGGCATCTGATTTTAGTAAGATGTCCGTATGGTTGGTCAGCGCGTTTAAGGCATCGGCATCAATGACGATTGGCAGAAAGGAATTTTTAATGACGGAATGAATGAATTTTTGTGTGCTTTTATTCAGTGATAAACCAGGACCAAGGGCAATGGCGTGAAATTTTTTCAGATCGGATTTGAGTGTTTTCCAGGCACCAGCGGCGAAACTGTGTTGATGTGTTTCCGCCAGCGGCCAGGTCATCAGCACGGGACTGATCTTTTTTTGGAGCGTGGCATTTAAGCTTTCGGGGACGCCTAGTGTTGTCAGCCCTGCTCCAGATCGCATGGCAGCCAGCCCGCACAGGGCTGAGGCACCCAGCATGCGGCTGGATCCGGCCAGGATCAGGACGTGACCGAACTGATTCTTGTAGGCCTTAGGATTTTGACGTAATAATGGCGTTGGCAACGGCATAGTCTTGTGTATGGGATAGTGAAACAAAAATTTGATAAGGAAAATCTGCGTCTAAATATTCACAGCAGGGTTTTCCGTTGGCGTCATTGACGATTTTTATTTTTTTCCAGGCGACGTAGGCGTGAGTGCCGATCGCTTTAAAAACAGCCTCTTTGGCCGCGAAACGTGCGGCATAATGCTGATAGGGGTCCTGGGATTGCTGGGCATAGGCGATCTCTTCATCGCAAAAAATTTTTTTTAAAAATGCGTCGCCTTGCCGCATGATGCTATCGCGGATACGTTGGACTTCAATAATATCTGTTCCGATGCCGATGATCATTTTTAAAAGTTTTCAAGAACACATGAAACCCCTTGTGTTTCTGTACTCATGTGTTCTTATGTTCCTTCATAATTTTTTTCATATCTCGGACAGCTTGTTCAAGTCCGTCAAAAATTGCCTGGCAGATGATCGAGTGCCCGATATTGAGTTCTCCCTGCGGTCCAATGATATCAGCGATGGGGCGCGCATTGTCATATTTCAGTCCATGTCCGGCGTGAACGATCAGTCCAATCTGGTGAGCGTATTGGCTAGCTCGGTTGAGTTTTTGCAGTTCCTTCTGCCGCGATGATATGGTTCTAGCGTTGGCATAGGCCCCAGTGTGCAGTTCAATCATTTCGGCGCCGGTTTTTTTCGCAGCGGAGATTTGTTGTTTGACAGGGTCAATGAATAAACTGACGGCGATATTTTTTGCCTGAAGGATGGCGACCGTTTTTTTTGTACGCTCAAAGGACTGGGCCACATCAAGGCCACCTTCGGTGGTCAGCTCTTGGCGCTTTTCTGGGACGAGTGTGGCTTGATCGGGTTTAATGCGGCAGGCGATTTCAACGATCCCTTTGGCCAAACTCATTTCCAGGTTAAACCGCGTTTGGATCATTTTGCGCAATGCAATGACATCTGCATCCTGGATGTGCCGGCGGTCTTCTCGCAAATGGCACACAATACTGTCGGCACCGGCTTGTTCACAGATGATCGCGGCCTGCACTAGGTCAGGATACCCTTCACCGCGCGTTTGCCGCAGGGTTGCCACGTGATCAATATTGACGCCCAGTTTTGCCATACGTTCCTTTGATTTAAAAGGATTAGGGATTAAGGAGCAAAAAACGAAAGCTATATCGTTAGAACAAAAAATGAAAGTTGTATCATTGGGAGAAAAAACTCATCAATCAAATTCTAGACATTAAAGTTCAAGTTAAGCAATTAAAAATTTTATTAGCTTAAATTTTAAGTTTAAAGTTTTAGGTTTAAAGTTTTCGGTTCAAAGTTTTCGGTTTACTTATTCCTTAATCCCTAATCCTTTATCCTTTATTTTAAAAGTTGCCCATCCACATAAAGCCACGTGATCACAGCGAGCGCCAGTGCGATGAGTTTTAACCCCAGATTGTGTGTGAAAAAAACTTTCATTTGTCCTTTTTGCTTTGAACGAGCATGATATTTTTTAGGATATTGATCAGGCGTTCTCGGTTGACGATGGGGATAAAGCGCCCATCTTCTGCAACCGAGATCTCTCCGGTTTCTTCCGAGACCAAAACCACAACAGCATCTGTCTGCTCGGTTAACCCCAGCGCCGCGCGGTGCCGGGTGCCGATAATTTTATTAAAATTTTGGTTTTCGGACAGCGGGAACAGACATGACGCGGCAATGACACGGTCCTGGCGGATCACCACCCCACCATCATGCAGCGGTGAGTGTGGCATAAAGATGCTTTGGAGAAATTCTGCAGAAACTTTTCCGTCGATCAGGATACCGCTGTCGATGTAGGCATTTAATCGAGATTGCCGTTCAACGGCGATAATGCATCCGATATTATTTTTTGACATTTTATACGCGGCATTGGCGATCTGATCTGCCAGCTCTTGGATCTCGGATTCCGCCATCGTAATCATAAAAAGTTGCTGGCGTCCGATACGTGCCAAGCCCTGACGGATTTCTTGTTGAAAGATGATCAGAAAGGCAATGATGGAGAAACCAAAGAATTTCGTTAAAATCCAGTTTAAGGTGTTCAAGGAGAATAGAAACGTGGCAAAAAAGATCAGTCCCAGATAGGTGATCCCGGTCAAGACCTGAAACGATCGTGTGCCTTTGAAAAATACCAAAATATGGTAATACACGATCCACAAAATGATAATTTCGATGATCGGTTTTAAAACTTCCCAAATCGTAAGTACTGTTTCAAGCATGGTCTCTGATCTCTTCGTTACGTATGCTGTCGATGATGTGCACGGTATCGCGAATGGCCTTGACGTCATGAACACGCAGGATATGCGCGCCATGATGAATGCTCGCAGCCACAGTAGCAACGGTGCCGATTAGTCGCTGATGAACAGCGTTGTGCAATATCTTTCCAATGAATGATTTACGTGATGTTCCGATCAGGATTGGTTGGTTGAGTGCCTGAAATTTTTCCAGACGGTTGATGATCATCAGGTTGTGCTCAACAGTTTTGCCAAAACCAATGCCCGGATCAATGATAATTCTATCGGATTTGATGCCGATTTCCAAGCATTTTTCTATGGATTCTTGCAGGGCGGCTATGATATCGGTGATGATATCATCATAGGAAATTTTGTTTTGCATGGTCTTTGGAGTCCCCTGACCGATATGCATGAGGACAATGCCGGCATGATAACGGGCAACCATTTTTAATAATGCGATATTCGGGCGGACGCCTTTGATATTATTGATGATGTGTGCCCCTGCATCCAGTGCAGCCTTCGCGACAACGGCCTTGTTGGTATCAACGGAGATTGGTGTGCGGGTGCTTATCACGAGCTTTTTGATCACGGGAAGAATACGGGCCATTTCTTCACTGGCCAAAACCCGGTTCGCGCCAGGACGCGTGGATTCACCGCCGACATCCAGGATGTCTGCTCCATTACGGATATGCGCCAAGGCCCGTCGGTAGGCGGTGTCATGAATATTCTTGGAGGATTGCATGCAGCCATCATGGCTGAATGAATCTGGGGTAATGTTGACGATGCCCATGATTTTTGAGTATCGGCCGAGTTCTAGGGTGTGATCGCGGGCAACCAGATGTAGGAGTTTAGGCATAGAAAAATCGCTTGCGTGGTACGGTTATTTCTTCTCAGTCTGATCCGCCGGTGTTGGAATTTGGTCATTGGCTGACGCAATTGGCAGATGTTCCTCCTCATGATGAGTCGGCTTGGGCATGCCCAGAAGATTGCAGGCCTCTTCGATATCAATTATTTCCTTTTCAATCAGACGATTGGCGATCAGATCTAATTTGTCGCGGTTCTCTGTCAAGAGTTGACGGGCGTTGTTGTAACACTGATCAACCAGGCTGCGCACCTCTTCATCGATCCGTCGGGCTGTGTCTTCGCTGTAATCTTTCTGATGATCCATCAGATCTCTTCCGAGAAATAAATGCCGCTGATTTTTCCCAAAGGCCATTTTTCCCAGCGCGCCCATACCATATTCGCAAATCATGGCGTGCGCGATGCGTGAGACATTCTCCAGATCGTTGGAGACACCGGTGGTGGTGTCATTCATAAAAATTTCTTCGCCGACCAGCCCTCCAAACAGCACAGTGATTCGGCCCAAGAGTTCCTTCTTTGTCAGATAGTGTTTGTCTTCTGTCGGTGGCGTTAAGGTGTATCCGCCGGCCATTCCCCTGGGGATGATGGAAACTTTTGTAAAGGTGTCAACCTCATCGATCAGCAATGACAACAAAGCATGTCCTGCTTCGTGATAGGCGGTTTGTTCTTTTTCTTTTTTGGAAATTTTTCGGCTCTTCTTTTCCGGACCCATGGTGACTCGCTCAACCGCATCGAGAAAATCAAGCATCTCCACCTGATCTTTGTTGCGCCGCGCAGCCAGGAGAGCGGCCTCATTACAGGCGTTGGCCAGATCAGCTCCAGAGAAATAAACCGTCTGCCGGGCGATCTTTTTAAAGTCCACATTGGCGGCCGTCTTGATATTGCGGGTGTGTACCTTGAGAATTTGTTCGCGTCCGATGATGTCCGGCAGCGTGACCACGATCTGACGGTCAAAGCGTCCGGGGCGCAATAGCGCTGGATCCAAGGTGTCGGGGCGGTTGGTCGCAGCTATGACGATGACCCCGCTTTGTGGAGTGAATCCATCCATTTCCACCAGCAATGCATTGAGTGTTTGTTCCCGTTCATCATTGCCCCCTCCGATGCCGGAAAACCGTTGACGTCCGACGGCGTCAATTTCATCGATAAAGACAATGGCCCCTTTGCCGGATACCTGAGAGGCCTTACGCGCCTGCATAAATAAGTCGCGGACGCGAGATGCGCCGACACCGACGAACATTTCCACAAAATCTGATCCGCTGAGCGAAAAAAATGGGACATCCGCCTCACCGGCAACCGCTTTGGCCAAGAGGGTCTTTCCAGTTCCGGGATGGCCGACCAGAAGGACACCTCGGGGGATTTTGCCACCCAGGCGTTGGAAGCGTTTTGGCTCTTTTAAAAATTCAATGATTTCTTGCAGTTCTTCTTTCGCCTCATCAACACCGGCCACATCTTCAAAGGTGATCTTGGAATCCCGATTGGATGTTCTCGCACGGGTTTTTCCGAAAGACCAGATCTTATTGCCCATCTGAGATCCACGGTAGGAAATAAACCAGATGGCCAAGATGATGAGGATAACCGGGGCCAATTGCAGAAACAGCCGGCTCCAGAAGGTTGCTGAGGGTTTGACATCAAAGGTGGGAACATTGGCCCGCATCAGCCGCAGCAGATCCTCATCATTTTTTGGAATCTGGATTTTGAAATCTGATCCGTCACTGAATTTTCCGAAAATGAAGTTTTCCTCTGCACTTTCGCGCAGGACCAATTCGGAGATGTCGCCTGTCTGCGGATTACTTTCCAGGGCCTTATAAAATTCACTGTAGGTGAGTTCTTGCTGTTGTTTGACAGAATCCAGCGGTTGTGAGTTGGCAATCATGAGCACAACAATGGCGGTCAGGATCCAAAAAAGCAGGTTCCCTCCGCTATTCGGCCGACGATTTTTTTTGCCATTTTTTCGTGGCATCAAAGGTTTTTGGAGCAATTTATTTTTATTTTTTGGCATGATGTGGCCCTCACCGTTTTAAGTAGAACTAATTATAATGATAATTTTTATATTATCAAGGTGAATTCTGATCTGCGCGGTGCATACGCGTGTTAAATATCAGGGGTAAGCTGGAAAATGATCTTATCCTTGATTTTTTTTATGGTTAGATGATGCGGTAAATGAATCTGGGTTATATCAGTTGTTGTCGAATTGATTAGGGCAGTGATCTGTTGGATATGGTCAAATGTTATAGAACGGGTATTGCCTTTGAGTGCATCAATGGCGTGGCGCAACAGCATGCGCAAGAGTGCGGGGTGCAGTTTCTGACATGGCTTTGTTTTTATGTAGAATTTTTTTTTGGTTTCCCACACAGCGAGCGTGTGAAACATCGTGTCAGCGGCGCTGGCAAGATAGTCATAATCAGTACTCGCTGTTTCCGCCAGTGTAGATAATACCCGCGTAATCTGCGAATTATAGTGGTCTTTGATTAGAGGAATAAGCTGATGGCGTATTCGATTGCGCAAAAATTTTGTGTTGCGATTGGTCGGATCGTTCCGGTAAGCAATCCCATTTTTTTGAAGAAAGTCTTCGATCTCTTCGCGCGTTGTCTGGATCATCGGCCGGATGAAGCGCAGTCCGCTGATGTCCCGTTGTGGCAGGATGCCCTGCAGTCCCTGCAATCCGGTTCCGCGTAATATCCGCATGAGAACCGTTTCGGCCAGGTCGTCCTGATGGTGCGCCAGGGCGATGGCGTTGGCCTGGTGACGTTTGGCCATGTCGATGAGGGCCGCAAAGCGCTGCGTACGGGCGGCTTGCTCGAGTGAATCATGGGGTTGGGACGGAATATGAACGCGTCGTGTCTCACAGAGAACACGGCGTTGTTCACAGAATTTTTGAACGAATTTTTGGTCGGCATCGGCGCTGCGGCGCAGTCCATGATGCACATGGCCGGCGATGATTTTCAATCCCCACTGGCCTTGACAAAAGAGCAGCGCCTCCAGCAGGGCAATCGAATCCGCCCCTCCGGACACGCCAACTAAAATCGTATCGCCGGTATTGAGCAAATGCTTTTTTTGAATTGTTTGATAAACGTGATTCAAGAATGTCATGGTATTTGTTTTTAAAAACGGTCAAACCATTGTGATCCGTAGATCGCGATCACGATCATCGCAATGATTGCGATGCATAGGATAGACAGTGCGCTGATGCTGATCATTCGCGGTGTAGCCCTCTCTTTTCACGGCGGGCTTCCTGATAAGCCGCGCGTAATTTTTCACGGTGACGCAGATTTGGAGGCGTCAGGCTGATTGAGGCGTATCCGTGGCGTAAAATTTCCGTATTGGCCAGAAGGCTGTCCGCAGCGAGATAGACATAGGCGTAAACGATTTTATCCGGGCCGAATTTTTGGGCATCGAATTCCAGCAGGACATCCTTTCCTTCCAGCAATGTTGTCACAAATTCTAACGCCTGATCTTCGAGTGTTGCCTGGGCTGATTTTTTTTCAATAATGAAACCAAATTGGTCGTATTCTTTTTTTTCTATCCGCGGTAGCGCAGGTGCGTTTAATCCAATCATGTGGATTTTTGTTCCATTGGTCAGAACAAGTGTGTCGGCTGAAACAACTCTCTGGACTTGTGCAGGTTGCCGTTGATCAGCAGGCGAGTTGAATAATGGTTCTGCTGATTGGGCGAATACGGGATAGGGCAATGCAATGGCACTGCCGAAAATCAGGGCGATCATGCGTGTTGCGATCAATTGTTTGGTTCGAGACATGGGATGCCTTATTAAAGTTCGACGGTATCAGCGATGTTATAAATAAGTTTTTCCGTGTCATGCCAGCCCAAGCAGGGGTCAGTGATCGATTGACCATACGCGTGATTGTGGATATCCCCCCGGCCTTCGGCAATATAACTTTCAATCATCAGCCCGCGGATGAGGCTTTTTAAACAGGATGATTTTTTGATACTGTCAATGACCTCAATGGCAATGCGCGATTGTTCTTTATAATTCTTATTGGAGTTGGCATGATTGGTGTCGACAATAACGCAAGGATTTTTTAATTCACTTTCGGCATACATCTCGGCCAGCCGAATGATATCTTCATAATGATAATTGGGCAGACAACGGCCATAGGAGTTGATCGCCCCTCGGAGAATGGCATGGGTCAGGGCATTGCCGCTGGTGTTGACTTCCCAACCGTTATAAATGAATGTGTGTGGGAGTTGCGCGGCATTGATGGCATTGAGCATCACGGTCAGGTCACCGCTGGTAGGGTTTTTCATTCCGCAAGGAATATCCAGACCGCTGATGGTCAGACGATGCTCTTGATTTTCCACTGAACGGGCACCCACCGCGACATAGCTTAGGACGTCTTCGAGATACGGGTAATTGCCAGGATACAGCATTTCATCCGCAGCGGTCAATCCAGTCTCTTGAATGATACGGATATGCATACGACGAATTGCTTTCAGCCCATCGACAATATTGGGCGCCTGATTGGGGTCAGGTTGATGGGCCATCCCCTTATATCCTTCGCCGGTTGTTCGCGGTTTATTGGTATAGACCCGTGGAACAAGAATGAGCCGTTGGCGCACCACATCCTGGAGTTTTGCCAGCCGGTTGGCGTAATCACATACGGCGTCTTCATTGTCCGCGGAACACGGGCCGATGATCAGGATTAAGCGGCGATCTTTGCCGTCAAAAATACGTTTGATTTCTAAGTCCCGCTGCGATTTGATGTGTTTCAGGTGGTCACTTAATGGGATTTCGCTGAAAATATCGCTGGTACTTGGTATTTGTCGGATATATTGAAAACTCATAGTGTCCTTAAAATGATAATATTTATAAAAAGTTTATCTACTCTAGCAAGGCTATGATAAAAAGTCAATGGCGTGGCCGATCACTCTGATAACGCATCTTCGGTCAGGGGCGTGTGTTGAATCAGATCCAGCTTCTTCTGTCGTGGCCATTGTTTGATCTGGTGTTCTCTTTTCATAGCATCAGATTGGGATGGGAATATTTCCGAATAAACAAGCTCTACAGGTCTGCGTGATCGGGTAAATTTGGCTCCCCTGCCCTGATTGTGCTGTTGGACACGCTGGGCTAGATTTTTGGTGGAGCCCGTATAAAGGCTATGATCAGAACATTTGAGGATATAGATCCACCACATGGGGTCCTTCGGGTTATGAATCGATTAATTTCAAAAATATTATAACAGAAAACGCCCCATATTTTTCTATGGGGCGTATGAAATTATAGCGGGGAGTGGAATCGAACCACCGACAACACGGGTATGAACCGTGCGCTCTAACCAACTGAGCTACCCCGCCAAATGTGATGAGTCCGAGATGATATCACCGTATCAGATATTTCCTGGAACATGTTTGATTTCTCAAATCTAGTGAAAACAAATTTTATGATAAACCCTTCAGAATATCAAGCCTTTTCTTGGCTGGTGGTCGCGCTGGTTCCTGCGGCCGGATGATGTTTTCTGATTCGCTACATGGGTCATGCACGTAGTACAATATAGACTAACACGGCAACGGCAATAACAGTGATTAAATAAAAATCATTGTAGTAAAAAAAATCATATATCCGTTCTTTTGCCGTATATTGGTAGCGTACGGTTTCATTCTTCACGGTCCCTGCCTGTTGTAGCGTCGTCACCTCAGAGCGTTTGAGTCGTAGAAACTGGTTGGCAATCTTGTAGGCTTGCAGCTCATTGCGCTCAATCATGTCCATGACTTTACGTTCGGATATACCCAGTATCTGGGCGGTTTCACGAACAGAAATGTATTGTGCTTCACTCATCATTGGTCCTCATTGGCTTCGCTGAAATTTCTTTGACCGATACTTATTGATCGATTGATCCGCTGGATGCCCAGCTATCGATTGCGGATCGTTCAAACACCCATGCATCACCGGATTTTTTGGCCGGGATTTTCGCATTATGCGCAAGATCCGTGATGGTGTCCGGATCGATCTGGAGATATTTTGAGACCTCCTCAACCGTCATGGTCTCTTCGATCATCTGGCATTGCCCTTGGAAGATCGCCCCCTCAACGATATTGAGTTTTGGTGTGGAAATGTTCCCGGTGAGAACAGCGGTCGGCATCATGACCAGCATTTTTTTTGCAACAACATCACCACGCACTTTTCCGGCAATGACAATATTTTCGCCGGAAATATGGGCCTCGACAAAGGCGGTGTTGCCGATGGTGAGGGTCCCCTTGACATCCAGAGTGCCGTTAAAATTTCCGTTGATCTTTAAATTGACAGGGTCTTTAAATGACAGAGATCCATGCATCTGGGCATTGATTTCGATCTTTTTTTCATCCTGGTCATCAAAACTTTCATCCCGTTGCGTTTTCCGAGGTTTAAATGCGGGCATCTCCCACTCCTTTTATGTTTTTTTAAGAAAAAGTTCAATGTGCCGTACGCCGATCAGGATGAATGTAACGAGTACGGTAAAAATAATCGATGCAATATATTGGCCTGCCCCAACGGCGATTCCGATACAGGCGGTGGTCCATAACGACGCGGCCGTTGTTAATCCGGAGATTTGGTTGCCGGCTCGGATGATGGTGCCGGCGCATAAAAATCCGATGCCGGTGATTACACCATGCAACAGCCGGGATGGATCCAGACCGCTGCTGTTATATATATCAGAAAGATAGAATGAAGTCAACGTGACAAGTGTTGCGCTGACTCCGACGAGAATATGAGTTCTTAGCCCCGCCCCTTTATGCCGGAGCTCGCGTTCCAGCCCGATAATTCCGCACAGGGCAATGGAGAGAAGAAATTTTTGCATCAAGATTATCAGAGATGGCGTGATCATAAGGCACTGCTCCTTTCCGGGGTGAGGTGATGGGCATAGCCGGCAATCATGGCGGCATTGTCCATGCATAGGTCCATCGGTGGGAAAAAGGCGTGAAGATTGTCTTTTTTGGCAGCCTTGGATATCGCTTGGCGCAGTGCGGAATTGGCGGCCACTCCCCCTCCGATTAAAAGTGTCTGTGTTTTTTTCTTAAGGCAGGCAGCGATGCTTTTTTTTGTCAGCACTGAAATAATGCTGTGCTGAAATGCGTAAGCCACATCCGCTGTCTGATAGTCCGGATCGTGATGGTATTTTTGGTGATGGTAAAGAACAGCCGTTTTTGTTCCGCTGAAGCTGAAATCAAACGAGTTGCTTAGGGTGGATGACGCAAACGCCAATCGAGGAGCCGGGTTGACCGTTTGTGCCAGCTGATCAATGACCGGTCCTCCGGGATATCCGAGATCAAGGATGCGGGCGACCTTATCAAAGGCTTCTCCGGCCGCATCATCTCGTGTTTGACCCAACAGCTGAAAGTGCTGCCATGTCTTGATGTAGTAAAGTGATGAATGACCGCCCGAGACAATCAGCCCAACTGCTGGCAGTTGCGGCGCGTTGGCAGTGGTGCCTTTTGTGTGTGCGTGGAGAAAGCTGGCGTAGAGGTGTGCCTTGATGTGGTCAACTTTTATCAGAGGAATACGCGAGGCAAAGTGTAATGCCTGGGCGTAGGATAACCCGACAAGCAGCGATCCCAGAAGTCCGGGTGTGTGGGTGACCGCGATGGCATCAATATCACGGAGACGCAGGCCTGCCGTGGACAGGCTTTCATCGACGACCGATGTGATGAACTCCATCTGTTTGCGTGAAGCAATCTCGGGGATGATGCCGCCGTATTTTTGATGTTGGACGAGACTTGATGCAACGATATTGGACAGAATTCT
>CAZBHY010000008.1:11652-19878 GCA_964491705.1 uncultured Planctomycetales bacterium | reverse complement strand
CATAGCCATAGGCCACTTGAATCATATCGCCAGGCTCTGCACCGGCAGCGCACAAACTGCGCGCCATGACCTCCGACCACAAATCAATATCCTCCTGAGAATAACCGACCACCGTGGGATTTCCGGTTGTCCCACTGGATACATGAATTTCTCGAATCTCAGGCAAGGGCCGGGTGAACATGCCAAAGGGATAATGATCCCGCAAATCGGTTTTCTCTGTGAAAGGAATTTTTGCAATATCATCAATGGAACAGATGTCCTGAACCTTCAGACCATGCGCCGCAAAACGTTGCTGATAAAAAGGAGAGCACTGGTGCACCAGTGCTACCGTCTGTATGAGCCGTTCTGATTGAAGGGCTTTTAATGTTTTGGAATCCGCGCACTCAACCGCTTCGTTATAAATCATGCCCTGCCCCCACGTTATAGCCTTTTAAAAAATATTTTTTATTGTCATCCTGGCGACGTTTAAAAATCTTATCCAAGGCCTCAAACCAATCGTGTTGTTCAAGCGGCACATGGGCCGATAAAACCCCAAGCATGAACGTATTTAAAAAAATCTTTTCCTCGCCGACGGTCTGCTTGGCTTTTTCTAAAAATGGGAACAAGTCCGTTCCCCCCTTTTTTAGCTGATCTTTCAAACGTGGATATTCTTCCTCATGAAGGCAGACCAAAATATCCACAGCCCCATCCAATGGCAACGGCGACTGAACCTTCTGGCCAAAACGGATATACGATTCGACTGATCCGCCGCGCTGTGCCATGCCATGCACCTCGGTTTTTTTGACATGATATCCTGCTGCCAAAAACGCCCATCCACAGACCTCTGCCGCGGTCAGAACACCCTGGCCTCCGATGCCATAAAAACAGATTGATTGTGTACTGCAGGATGAAACAATCGCCTTTTTTCGCTGATTCTTTTTCATCATGACGCCTTTGCTTTTAAAAGACACGGCCGCCGGGCAATCACCACAGAAAACGCCTCTTCATTCAGACGCTGCATGACTATCTGCTCAAATTCCTTGTGTTTTGCCGGATCAACCACGTCCACATGATCCACTCCGCATGCCGTAACCAAATCTTCCAGAATCACTTTTTTTGTCATCTCGCCGGCAAGCGTTACCCCCGTTCCCGGATGAGGCTGTCCGCCGGTCATTGCGGTTGTCTCATTATCCATAATAACGATCACGCCTTTTGTCTTGTTATAAACAGCATTGATAATCCCCGTGATCCCTGAATGCATAAATGTGCCGTCGCCGATCACTCCGACCACCTTCTTGCCCTGAATCGATTTGCTCAATCCCTCCTGAAACGTCACCCCGCTGCCCATGCACAAACATGTATGAACACTTTCATAAGGAGGCAGCGCCCCCAAGGTATAACATCCAATATCGCCCGCAATGATCGCCCCTGTTTTTTTGAGCGTGCTGAAAATCAAACGATGCGGGCATCCCAAACATAATGCCGGCGGGCGGTTGATAGTACGTTTTTCTACTTTAGGCCGGCCAGCAACAATATCCGCAATATGCTCCGGACGCAATTCTCCGACGCAAAACGATGGGTCTTTTCCATGAACCTTTAATCCAACACGCTGACATTGATTTTCCAAAAACGGCTCCAGCTCCTCCAAAACAACAACCTTTTTCACCTTGCGGCAAAACGCTTTGACTTTTTCAGCAGGAAAAGGATAGGCCATTGCAAGTTTTAAAAATGACGCCTCTGGATACAATTCTTTAGCGTATAAATAGGCAACACCGGCCGTCACAAAACCGAGTTTTGTATTCTTGATCTCAACCGTGTTCAACGGTGTCTTTTCGGCAAAATCCTTCAACTTCAAAAGTCTCTTTTCCAGATCAATATGCCGAAAATATGCGTTGCGCGGAACCATAACATATTTTTGAGGGTTGATCTCAAAATCTTTGATCGGCACCTCCTTGCGCAAACCCACGGCAACATTCTCTTTACTATGACAAACACGGGTCGTCATGCGCACGATCACAGGGATATCAAAACGCTCGCTGATCTTAAAGGCTTCCTGGATCATCATTTTTGCTTCAGAAGGAGACGACGGTTCCAAAAGAGGCATTTTCGCCACGCGTGCAAATAAACGGTTGTCCTGTTCATTCTGCGAAGAATGCAGCCCCGGATCATCACAGGTCACAATCACAAACCCGGCATTAACACCCATGTAGGCCGATGTCATTACGCCATCCATCGCCACATTCATTCCCACATGCTTGGAGACATACATGGATCGCTTGCCCCCTATGGCAGCAGCATACGCCACCTCAAAGGCCACCTTTTCATTCACCGACCATTGAGAATCAATGCCCTTAAACTGCGATAAAAACTGCAAAATCTCTGTGGACGGGGTTCCCGGATAAGCAGCCGCAAAGCGCAACCCAGCCTCATACGCCCCTTGCGCCAAGGCTTCATTGCCTGAAAAAAGAACACTCTTTTTCTTTGATTGTTTCACCGATGACATATTCTCATCCTTCCAATGAAAAACATGAATGGGAAGTGTTTATTATAACGACCCTCTCCCCCGAAGGCAACCAGAAAAATAATCGGAATAGATTATTTAGAGAAACATTCGATCGTTTAAAATTTTATCGACAGTTCTGTGCGTAAAAATAAGGCCTCATCAGCAGCATCACTGTAAAAATTTCCAGGAATAAGGTATTCCGCTAATACATAACCGGAAACATGATCCGAAAACCGATACCCTAGTCTGGCCTGCGGCAGGTGGCCCCTGTTTTTTCCGCTACCCAGGGAAAAAGACGTTGAACCAGGTGTCTCAACCGATTGCAAAAAATTATACCCCAATGTCAACATCGTCTTCTCATTTAAGGACATCTGCAACTGGGTATGATACATCATCAGATTTGTCCAATATCCCATGCCAGATTCCCCGTTATAATTCACCACCACCAGCTCAGACATCCATGGCCATCGTGAAAACAGAGGATCCCACCCCTCATTTGTCTGTGTTGAAGGATCGTCTCCCGATAAATAAATCACCCCTCCCGTCCATTTTGGACGATACTTATGATCGAATGTCCGATCAACCAACGCGTATCCGCCAAAGGCCTGTCGATCATGGTCCCCATAATTCCCTGTCTGAAACGCAGCTTGACTGCGTACTGTCCATTGGTTGTAATCATATTTGCTAAAAAGACCAACCGTATGGATTTTGCTATTTTCCGACTGCAAACGCACGCCTCCAACATCATCTTCTGTCTTAAAAATATAATAAGGCTCTAATGACCAACGCTCAACCGCTGTATTTTTCCAATAGGCAACGAACCCGGTTTCATCAGTCAGATTCAATGCCTGTTCTGGGCTGTTGGCGCTCACGATAGGAAAAAAATCATCTGTTCTAGGGCTGTCGATATAAATGACATCTACGACATTGGCATCATCCGCTGTCCAACTGGCCTTAATGGCGTTAAAATACGTCGTCCGCGATCCATCCAACGGCGTGCCATCCATAATCAAAAACCCCTCTCCATACATTCCCAGAAAATCCTGGCGCCCAAGACGGACATCAACCGACGAACCCAATACTTCTTTAAGATCAAGGTACACATTATCCATCACGACCTCATCGCTATCAAACGATGGACGCTTCTTTCCCGATGCCTGATAAAGATACGTATAACTTTTGATTTCACTGGTCAACCGCGCGTAAAGGCTCACATCATCTTGGAATTGCGCATTGGCCCACAGACGGTAACGCATCCGGAAAAAATTCCGATTATCTTTCTGCTCATTGTTCATATCAAAAAAATTCTTCCAGTATTCATGCCTCAAACGTACATCTCCACCGAGCTTCCACTGTGTACTGGCATCCGCTGTCAATACAACCCCGAAAATGAGCACCGCCACGCCAATCGCAACTCTGCATCGTTTAACCATTTCCGCCTCCCTTGCCGAAAAAAAGAAATTATGTTTGATTTTCAGGAAAATACCGATATCGTATTTTATAAGGAGTTTTTTATTTTATCCATCTATTTATCGCTTATTTGTCAACCAAACAAGGAGAATCCATGGCTATATTCATCTTAGGTCTGTTTATCGCGGTGATGGTAGGCATTGGGATCTGGGGAATGCGCAAGACATCCAGTGTGGGGGATTTTTTTCTTGGCAACCGCTCGATCGGCCCGTGGATTTCCGCTTTTGCCTACGGAACAACATATTTCTCAGCAGTTCTTTTTATCGGATTTGCCGGAAAACTCGGCTGGGGCTTTGGTATCAACGTCCTCTGGATAGCTGTGGGCAATACGCTCATCGGTTCTCTTCTAGCCTGGCTCGTGCTCGCCAAACGGACCCGCCGTATGACCAATAATCTCGATGTCATGACCATGCCGGAATTTCTTCATGAGCGCTATGAAGGCAAATTCATCAAAATGATCAGCGCAACGATTATCTTCTTTTTTCTTCTTCCGTATTCTGCCTCTATTTTTAAAGGATTGGGCTATCTCTTTGAAGGATATTTTCACATCCCCTATGACCAAGTCTTAATTCTCATCATCGGGATCACTGGGATTTACCTAGTTTTGGGCGGATACTTTGCTATCACCCTGACAGATCTTGTTCAAGGAACACTGATGATCTTCGGCGTGATCGCAATGGTCTTTGTCCTCGTACAAAAAACCGGAGTCGCACTGCCAGACATCATTCCGCTGATCCAACAAAGATATAACGCTCACATCCCGATGGCAAAACAACCCGGCATGCTGCTACTCGCATCGCTGGTCTTTATGACATCATTCGGCGTTTGGGGGCTGCCCCAAATGGTCCAAAAATTTTACGCGATCAAAAATGAACAGGTCATTCCCAAAGCCGCTTTGGTCACAACCCTCTTTTCTCTGATTATCAGTTTTTCAGCATATTTTATCGGTGCGCTTTCCCATCTTTTTTATGAAAAACTGCCCATGACGGCAGGCGTCCCGATGATTGATCGATTGATCCCGGATCTCATGATCTCCCATATCCCCAATGGGCTGATGATCCTCATTCTGTTATTGATGCTATCCGCCTCCATGTCAACGCTGGCCTCGCTGATCCTTGTCTCCGCCTCTGCGATTGCCATTGATATGTACAAAGGCCATGTCAATCCAAATATCTCCAAAGGCAACTCTCTGATGATGATCCGTTTTTTAAGCGGCACATTTATCATCCTCTCGTACTTCATTGCTAAAAATGAATTTTCCCTAATTGTAACGCTGATGTCATTGTCCTGGGGAACCGTTTCTGGTGCGTTCATGGCGCCGTATGTCTACGGGCTATTCTGGAAAGGCACAACCCTATGGGGAGCCAAAGCCGGAATGCTCACCGGATTCTCACTGGCGATCATATTCTTTTTTGTCTGGGGACCAGACAAATCCCCGATCGCATCATCACTGGCCATGATCGTGCCGTTTGGGGTCGTTCCGCTGGTGAGTCTTTTTACAAGAAAACCATCAGCCAAACTACTCGACAAAGCATTTGCGGGCATCTCATAAAAAAACCGCATGTGATGTGACTCACAAGCGGTTATGGTACTCTCACCATATGTCCCAACAACTTATCTTCGGCGTGTTGAATTCTTTCTCCAACGACCGCCGCTGCGATGGGCGCTAAAAACACTGCGCGGCTTATCAAATTCTTCCTTGGGTGCATCCGCATGCTGCGACACCGGCAACGACATCTTGATCACACGCTCGATACTTTTTACATCATTGCGCTGATCCGGAGTTGCGAACGAAATCGCGTGTCCTGCCAATCCAGCCCGCCCTGTCCGCCCGATACGATGAACATAATTCTCAGCATCATCCGGCAAATCATAATTAATGACCAGCTCAATACCGACCACATCAATGCCGCGGGCCGCGATATCTGTCGCCGCCAAAATGCGGTATTTCCCGGACTTAAATCCATCCAAGGCTTCTCGACGCTGCGCCAATGTTCTATCAGAATGAATTTCCGAGGCAAGGTGCCCCATGCCACGAATGGCGCGGGCCGTCTTTTTTGTCCCGATCTTCGTACGGCAAAACAGTAAAATAGAGCCGCGATATTGCGCTAGAATTTTCTTTAATAACGATTCTTTCATTTCCTTGCGGACGATAAAAAGCTCATGCGAAACTTTTTCTGCAGCGGTTCCTGGCGGAGCAATCTCAACCTGAACAGGAAAACGCATATACGACGAAGACATCTTCACAATCGCTGCTGGCATCGTCGCGGAAAATAATAACGTCTGCCGGTCTTTCGGAACGCTGCGCAAGATCTCTTCAATCTGCGGCGCAAACCCCATGTCCAGCATACGATCGGCCTCATCCAAGACAAGAATACCAACGGTATTTAAACGGACCTTCTTTTGCCCCATCAGATCAATCAATCGACCGGGCGTTGCAATCAGAACCCTTGGATTCTGTGATAATGCGCGCACCTGACGATAAATCGGATCGCCACCGATCAAGACAGCCGTTTTCATCCCGAATGTCTGAGCGATCTGATTAATGCTTTCTTTCACCTGAAGCGCGAGATCCCGGGTCGGGACAAGAATCAAAGCCGTCGATTTGGTTTTCGCAAGCTGCTGGATCAGCGGAATGCCAAACGCCATGGTCTTTCCAGTGCCGGTCTGCGCAACGCCGATCAGATCTTTTCCTTCCAGCGCGATCGGAATCGCTTTCGACTGAATGGGCGTTGCATTCTTAAACTTTAAGTGGACAAGGGTCTCAACAATTTTTGGAGCGATTCCCAATCCATAAAAATCAAAATCATTTTTCTTTAACATAGTCTCTTTCCATAGTGCATGTCAATCATGCGTGTCTCAATAATGAATATCTTAATTGCGGAAATGGCTGGGTCTATCGCGCTCCTGCATGCCCAAAAATAAAAACGCACAAACAACCCCCGATAGGAATAACCGCTATCATCGGGATGCTTGCCTAGAAGAGGAGGCATCGAGGGAAAAATATCTGCGGAACCTACAGTCTTTCATTCAAACAATGATGCATGGTCATCATCACATCGTGATTAATATCGACGACCACCCTTACGGTCACCATAACCGCCGCCGCCACCGCGTGAATCACGCCGCCCGCTTCCTCCGCGTTGACCGCCATATCCACCACCACTACGGCCTCCGCGGTCCTCTTTGGGACGCGCTTCATTGACAGTGACCATCCGGCCCTTAACTTCTCTGACACCATTAATGGCGTCATCTGCC
Organism: uncultured Planctomycetales bacterium; assembly: GCA_964491705.1. Lineage (GTDB taxonomy): Bacteria > Omnitrophota > Gorgyraeia > Zapsychrales > JANLHA01 > JAKLFA01. Next base: position 12,668 of record CAZBHY010000008.1, on the reverse strand, counting down.
TCTTTCTTGGATGGCATTTCCACGAAACCAAATCCTCTGGATACACCCGTCATCTTATCCTTAATAATCGCGACCGAAGCGACCTGGCCAAACGCCTCAAAGATCTGCTTTAATTCCTCTTCTTGCGTATCCTCGGGAAAACCACCCACATAGATATTCATATCTTCTCCAATATTTTGGCCCTAAAAAACAAAAGGGCTCGTTCAAGAACAAGCCCGATTGTTCCCATTATAATTTCACGACATTCTGAGCCTGTTCGCCCTTAGCGCCTTGCGTAATGTCAAATTCAACTGCCTGACCTTCTGCCAGCGTTTTGAAGCCATCTCCCTGAATTGCGCTATGGTGGACAAAGACATCGTTACCTGATTCCGGAGTAATAAATCCGAATCCTTTTTGGTCGTTAAACCATTTTACTGTTCCTTTTACCATTTTGTTTGTTCCTCCTTTCTTCAGAATTAAAGCTGATGAGATACATAAAAAAAGCCGCAAGGCAATCTTCTCACCTTACGGTCTAAGTTTTATGCTCTTTTCATTCACTTCGGGTGTCAGTATGCATGATAGAGTGCATTTTGTCAAGAACTAAAAAAATAATGTGCAAACCATAAATGCCTAGGTGGTCGTGCCGCTGCGCGCCCTCAACTTCTGAATGGCTACCGATCCCAAAAACCCCAATGCTAATAAAAGAATAATGCTCGCGCCAGACGCAATATCAAAAACATATGACACTCCTATTCCGCATAGGGTAAAGACGACTCCAACCAACACCGCAATCACCATCATCTTCTTTAAATCCGCGGTGTATTGTTTCGCAATGGTCGCCGGAATGGTCAACAATGCAATGACGAGGATAATTCCCACAATGCGAACCAACATGACCACGGTCAAGGCCACCAAACTCAATAAGACAAGGTAAATAAAAAATGTCTGCACACCCGACACCTGGGCGTACTCCTCATCAAACGACACTGCTAAAAATTCCTTATAAAATAAACAGACCGCGGTGACAATGCTCGCAT
>CAZBHY010000008.1:0-11642 GCA_964491705.1 uncultured Planctomycetales bacterium | reverse complement strand
CTGTTAAAATATTCCCAAATAAATAACTAAACAAATCAGGAACATAACCAGGAGTCAACCCGATAAAGATCACTCCCAGCGCCATCCCAACGGCCCAAAACATCCCAATGGCACTGTCTTCGGCAACACACGATTTTTTACTCACCCATCCGATGCCCCATGCCGCAAGCAGGCTAAATGGAACCACGCAATAAAGCGGATTGATCCCTAAAAAATATCCCAGCCCGATTCCACCAAACGCCGTATGCGCAATACCCCCGCTGATATACCCAATGCGCTTGACCACCACATACGAACCCACAATTCCGCAGGCAATGCTTCCAAGCACGGCTGCCATCAGTGCGTTACGCATATATTCAAATTGCAAAAATTCCAACATGATATCCCCTTTAGTGCTTATGAAAAACCCTGTGCGGTACTCCATGCGCAATCAAGTCCACCGGGCAATGATAAACCGCCTCCAGAGATTCCTTGGTGATTTCCGCGGAATCATGAAAAAACAACCGACGGTTCAAGCACGCCACCTTATCCACATGAGAACTGATGACACCGATATCATGCGTCACCAGAATGATCGCCATCTGTTTTTTTAACTGTCCTAAGAGATCATAAATCCCTGTCTTCATCTGCGGATCAATACTGGCCGTGGGTTCATCCAACAGCAAAACCTTTGGCTCAGAGGCAAGGGCTCTGGCCACAAAAACTCTCTGCCGCTCTCCGCCGGAAAGATCACCGATCCTCTTTTTTTTAAACGATAACATTTCGACCATACTCAAAACATTTTCAACGACCTGGTGGTCCTCATGATGATAACGCGCAAATAACGGGCGCTTGGACAACCGGCCCATGAGAACCGCATCCCACACGCTGATCGGAAAATCACGATCGCAGGACACCGTCTGCGGAACATATCCCATCACCCCATGCGCCTCCGACGGATCTTTGCCAAAAATCGTCACCGTGCCTGTCTTGGGCTTCACCAGCCCGAGCATCACCTTCAACAACGTGGTCTTTCCACCGCCATTGGGGCCTATGATCCCGACAAAATCTTTTTCATAAATGGAAAACGTGTGATCTTTAAGGATCGTCACCCCATCAAATTCCACACTGACACGATTTACGGAAATAATTTCTTTTTTCATCACATGCTCATTTCAAAGGCTTCAATCACCTGACGCATATTTTCAATGTAATCTTTGGATAAAGGATCAATCAAAATCACCCGACCCTTAATCTCAGCCGCAATCACCTGAGCACTCTTTTGACTGAACTGAGGCGAGGAAAAAATCACTTTAACACCCAGCTGCTGTGCCTGCCGAATCAAAGCATTCAGCTGACGCAGAGTGGGTTCTTTTCCTGCTTGCTCAGCTGCGATCTGTGTCAGATGAAAATCCCTTGCAAAATACCCCCAAGCCGGATGAAAAATCAAAAATGCCCGATTGCTCATTTTTCCCAATGTTTGAGACGCATATCTTTTCAATTCGTCCAATCGAACTATCAGGTTGGCAGCATTTTCGAGAAAAACATCCTTCTGATCCGGAGAGAAATCAACCAAGGCATCACGGATATTTTCAACGATGATCACCGCATTATCCAGCGATAGCCAAACATGCGGATCATGTTCTCCATGATATTCATCATGATCACCATGACCATCGTGATCATATTCCATCGGAATCAGCTGTATTCCTTTCGAGACATCACACACCTTCATGCGGGGATTCAGCGCGATCAACTTATCCATCCACATCAATTCAAACTCAACGCCAGACCCCGCCTTCACATAAAGATCCGCCTTGCTCAACGCCCGCATCTGCCCAGGCGTCGGCTCATAGGCGTGAGGATTTCCACCGGATGGGATCATGACGTTGACATCAACATACTCTCCGCCGATCTCTTCCACAAAAAAAGCCAATGGCATGATCGTGGTAGTGACCGCAATTTTCTCTGCGGCAAAACCGACAAATGATGTCCTTAAAAAAATAACAGCGGCCACCGCCAGTATTTTTCCTATCACTTGTTTTCTTTTCACCATACGTCTCATCCCTAATCCCTCATCCTTTATCCTTATTTTTTCTGACATCCCTCACAGACGCCATTCAACTGGACATAATGGCTCAACACCTTAAACCCCTTGACTTTTTTAATCTGCTCAATTGCGCATGCCGCAACATCTCCGACCTTACCGCACTCGACGCAGACAATGTGATGATGATGCGCCCTGTCTTTTGCCGCACACAAAGCATAATGCCTCCGGCGGTCAAACTGCTGAATCTTGGTTAGGATGCCGCATACCTCCAACTCCGCAAGATTACGATAAATACTAGGCAGTCCACACTCATCAAAACGGTCTCTCAGCTCTTCCCAAACATCTTCGGGCGTCATATGCCCATGCGTTTTTTGAAAAATCTCAACGATTGCCTTTCGGCGAGGCGTGATCTTCAGCCCATGCAAACGGAGTTTTTCAATCGGCCCATCCATCGCGTTTCCCCAATTTCTAAATAGAAATATTTTCTATTACAATACCAAAAAAAATTCTCCTGTCAACAACAGAAAATGCGACTCATCATTTTTTGATTTTCCTGTATGCCCTACCACGGACAGCATAGGTTAAAGGATGGCAAAAGATAGTTCCAGACATAATACAACCCAACCAGAATAAAAATCGCACCAGTCACCCGACGCATATAGACTTCCAGCTTTGCTACTTTAGTAAACCAATGCGCCATGGAATGAACACCCAAGGTGATCCCAACCGCAAAGACCATCACCGGCAAGCCAGTTCCAATGCCATAGATGAATGGAAAAATTACGCCGAACTGATTCTTGACAGCCAACGGAATCAAACTGCCGAAAAATAGCGCTGCCGAGATCGGGCAAAAGGATAGAGCAAAGACAATCCCCAGGGCAAAGGCCCCAAAAAATCCAGAGCCTGCCAATTTATGCTGACGTTCATTCGAAATCGAAAATCCTGAAAAATCAAAACTCAGAGCATCCAACAAAAACAATCCGACAATGATCAGGATCGGACCTAGTATCCTATTCATATACCGTTGAAGAAAATTCGCCACAACTGGAACGCCCGCGATAGACGATACGATCAAAATACCCAAGACCGCATAGACGGTCATCCGCCCTAACGTATAACCCAGACCCGACCAAAAGACCTTTCCCGGATAATTGATGTTTTTGGATAAAAACGAAACCGCGGCGATATTCGTCGCCAGCGGACACGGGCTGATCGATGCAAGGATGCCCAGCCACAGGGCAGAAATCAATGCCATCATCATACTCCCACTCTAAAGCTCATTTAAAAACGCCGAAGCCTCTTGCTGAATATACCTGGAGAACTGCTCGCGGTTACGCAGATGCTGCCACACCTTATCCAAATTCTTAAACCGCGTCTCTTTTCCGTATTTAACCAGGGATAAAACAACCGACTTTGTATATAGCTGATAATCCTGAACAAAATGTTCATTGCCTTTTTCATCAATATTGACTGTTTTATAAACCATGCGACCTGACGCCAAATCATCCGCAAAAACATCTTTAAGCGCGTCACCTGTATTCTTTTCAATCGCCATACACGATGAACAGCGGAATGATGTATAAAAATAATACACAACAACCTGATCCCCATCTCCTGAAAAAGATGGACCAGCTCCCAACCCAAATAAAACGCTGCTAATCAAACATATCAGCGCAAAATATTTTTTCATTTAAGCCTCCAAAAACTTTTTAATCGCATCAGCGGATAAAACCCTGCCGGCCGCCTTGACCTGTCCATCAATCACCAAAGCCGGCGTTGTCATAACCGCGTATTCGGTGATCTTATCAAGGTCCTCAACCTTAAGTACCTCTGCCTCTTGGCCTGAGGCCTTAACGGCATCAAGAGTATTTTGATAAAGGATCTTACATTTCGGACATCCCATTCCCAAAATTTCAATCTTCACGATCCCCTCCCTATTTCTTGAATCCATTCTTGAATTTTTGCCTTGATCTGATCACGCACCTTACGGGTTCCTTCTAATTGCTCCTGCGGCGTTCCTAAAAATCCCGACGGGTCAGCAAATCCTATATGGATCCTGTTGCTTCCACCAGGAAATAACGGACAACGCTCGGCCTGAGTTTCATCACAAACCGTAAAAATATAATCATACGTTTTTCCGGCATCCCGCAAAGATTGAACACTTTGCGTCTTATTCCCAGAAATATCAATGCCGATTTCTTTCATGACATCAACCACCACAGGATTAAGCTTCCCGGGTTCGATGCCCGCGCTTTCAACCTCAAATTGATTCCCGGCAAGCTGTTTTAAAAATGCCTCGGCCATCTGACTGCGTGCGGAATTATGAACGCAGACAAATAAAACTCGTTTTTTATTCATGATCCATCCTCATGCAATGTCATACAAGCAAAGACAGCCCTACTTTTATATCCCTACCTCTCAAACCATCCCCTTGTCCTCAAACACACCTTAACCAGCATCAGCATCACCGGCACCTCGATCAAAACACCGACAACGGTGGCTAAAGCCGCTCCAGATGAAAGGCCAAATAACATTGTTGCTGTTGCAATGGCCGCCTCAAAATGGTTGCTCGCTCCAACCATCGCACTGGGCGCGGCGTCTTCATATTTCAAGCACAGCTTTTTTGCCAGCCAGTATGTAATAGCAAAAATAAAACAGGTCTGAATGAACAACGGAATCGCGATCCACAATATCGTCAACGGTTGCGCGATGATAACCGCACCTTTAAACGAGAACAACAGCACCAAAGTAAAAAGTAAAGCGATGATCGAGATCGGAGATAAGACATGCAAAAATTTCTCATTAAACCACTCAATACCTTTGCGGGCAACAATCCACTTTCGTGAAAAATAACCTGCCACCAGCGGCAAGGCGACATAAATCGCAATGGATAATAACAACGCTTCCCATGGTACCGGCATCTTGCCTACACCTAAGAGAAACCCGCCAAGAACCCCGTACAATAAAAGCATGGTCAGCGAGTTGATGGCAACCATGACCAGCGTGTGGCCATCATTGCCTTTGGCAAGAAATCCCCAGACCAAAACCATCGCTGTGCATGGTGCAATTCCCAAGAGAATACATCCGGCAAAATAACTCCGCCATAACGGCACCTGCAGCATCTTCAATCCCTCATGCATCACAACAGTTCCCGCGCCTTGAATAGATCCGAGCGCCCAGTCAACTGCGCCGGGTGGAAGTTTCACGAAATCAACAGCATCAACACCAATCAACCCTTTAAATAAAAACCCAAGAAAAAACAAGGCGATCGCATACATGGTAAAAGGTTTAATGGCCCAATTAACAAACAGGGTCAGCCATACAGGTTTTGGAGACTTCCCGGCTTTAACAACTTCAGCAAAATCGATCTTGACCATAATGGGATACATCATAAAAAATAAACAGATCGCGATCGGGATCGAGACCACCGGAGCGCCGTCGACAAAAATGGAAAAACCATCCAGCGCCTTTGCCAATCCCGGAGCAATCTTTCCAATCAATATCCCGCCAGCGATACACACCAGAACCCATACCGTCAGATACCGCTCGAATACTGACATGTTTCGATCAATCTTGTCGCTCATTTTCATTTCCTCCATAAACCATTCTTCTCATTTCAACTTTTCACTGCTGAAACTTTTATGCTCACAATCGCATCCCGAGCGCTTTCCAGATTTTCAAACATCGCATCCACCGGATAGCTGGACTCGCTTATAATTTTGATGTCTTGGAATCCTGCTTGCTCAATAAAACCCAAATACTCATCCTTTTTAATCGCTCCGGAAATACACCCAACATAGGCTTCAACTGATTCCTTGATGACGTCCGGCAAATCTTTTGCCAACACCAGATCTGAAACCATGAGTCGGCCCCCTGCCTTCAAGACCCGATACGCTTCTTTAAATACCGCCTCTTTGTCCGGCGAAAGATTGATCACGCAATTGGAAATAATCACATCAATGGAATCATCCTCGACAGGAATCTTTTCGATTTCACCCTCCCGAAACTCCACGTTTGTATATTTCCCCTTCTTTGCATTTTCTCTGGCTTTAGCAACCATCTCCGGCGTCATATCAACGCCGATAACCCTGCCGGTTCGACCGACACGCTGAGCTGCTAAAAATGCGTCAAACCCCGCGCCGCTGCCCAAATCAAGAACAATATTACCTTCTTCTAATGAAGCAAGGGCAACGGGATTGCCGCAGCCTAGACCTAAATTTGCCCCGTCAGGAACAATGCTCATTTCTGTATCACTATAGCCAACCGATTTGCTGATTTCGTTTGTCAGACTCACTCCTGTGCAGCACGAACCGGAACAGCAACACGACGCCCCCTCTCTGGCAACCTTCGCATAACCTTCTCGTACTATTTTTTTTATCTGTCTTTCATCTTTATGCATTTTCTCCTCCTAGCTCACAAGAATTCCAAATATCATTCCGCTGATCGTCGCCATAACAACAACAAGACTCACGTAAACAACGGTCTTCTTCGTGCCAATTACGCCGCGGATCACCAGCATGTTCGGCAGGCTCAACGCCGGGCCCGCCAATAAAAGTGCCAGCGCCGGACCCTTGCCCATTCCTGCCCCGATCAATGCTTGAAGGATCGGCACCTCAGTCAATGTCGCGAAATACATCAGCGCCCCGAAAAAAGACGCGCAAAAATTCGCCCAGAATGAATTCCCTCCAACGGCCTTTTCAATGATCCATGACGGAATAATACCTTCCTGCCCGGGGCGGCCGAGTAAAAAACCAGCAACCAAAACGCCAATCAATAAAAGCGGCATAATCTGTTTGGCAAATGTCCATGAAGCGGCTAACCACTCTTTCAATTCCTCTTTTTTAAACCATCTGGCTAACATCACAAGCACCGCGGCCAAAAATCCAAAAGACACAAACCACTTCATACCGAAGATCACCGCCCACAATCCTGTGTCTCCTTCTTGAGGCCTTACCCAATTCACAAAAACGAGAAACCCGACCATTGCCGCAAAATACAACCCGTTCTGCCCCAGAGAACGAAACTCCTTCACCTCTCCGATGAAAATCTCTCCCTCTGTTTTGCGCGCCCGCTCTTCCTTAATAAAGATCAGATGCATCAAAAGGCCGATCACAACACTAAAAACAACAGCCCCTAAGGCCCTGGCAACACCAAGCTCCCAACCGAGAATGCGGGCTGTCATAATTATTGCTAAAACATTTATCGCAGGCCCTGAATACAGGAAGGCGATCGCAGGACCGAGCCCTGCCCCTCTTTTATAAATGCCTGAAAACAAGGGTAAAACGGTACAAGAACAAACAGCGAGAATAGTCCCGGATACCGAAGCCACGCTGTAAGAAAGAAACTTATTCGCCTTAGCACCGAAATATTTGACCACCGATGCCTGGCTGACGAACACGGAGATTGCCCCGGCGATAAAAAAGGCAGGGATCAAGCACAGCAGGACATGTTCCCGCGCGTACCAGCCAACCAGCGCCAATGCTTCAAAAACCGGATTGCGAAACGGCAGCCATTCAACCGGAAGATAAAAACATCCCAAAAACACCGCTGTCATCAGTAAAAATTTTTTCTTCTCTGACATCCTCTCTCCTTTTTTATTTCCGGCAGCACAAACGACTGCGGTTGGCTTTTTTTATTTTCACACGGTCCGTGGTCACCAACCGATCATCATTCATCCAGACCTTCACATTTTTTAATAACGCCTTCACATAACAGTTATCCTGCCTTAAATAATAATTCGTCCAGAATCCATCCTGCATACAACCGATGACCCCGGCATCTTTGAGCTTTTTCAAATGCTTGGAAACCGCCGGTTGTGTAACACCCAACACAAACGCGAGTTCACAGACGCACAGCGGCCGTTGCTCCAAAAGCTTCACGATCCGCAAACGCTTCTCATCCGCCAAGGCTTTAAAAATATATTCAATCTCATCCATCGCATCCCTTCCTTTTATATAACCTTTTGGTTATTTATTTTAACTGCAAAATTGGCCCTGTCAACACCTCTTTTTCCCCTAACCTTGTTGTTTTTTGATATACAGACTTCCGAAGGTCCCTCGCAGGCAATCCCATATGGCATTCAAAGTGGTCTGCTGTAAGAGACAGCGCCTGGCCTGAGGATTCTGCATCACCTTGGCAATAAAACGCAAAACCTGCAGCTGAACCCAGTCATTATCTTCCGGGCTTAAGATAAGAAAGACGAGTTGTGTCGGCTTCCCATCAGGAGAGTTCCAATCAACCCCGGCGGATGAACGCCCGACCGCGATCACCGAGCGATCCAGATGTTTGATGCGGGCATGCGGGATCGCAATCCCTTCTTCAATCGCGGTTCCCACACTGCTTTCACGGCTCATGACCGCTGTAAAGATCTCCTCCGTATCCGGAAGTTTTTCTAAACGGCCGATCATCTCGCTCAGTTCTCTGATGACTCCGCCGCGATCAGATGAACGCAAATCGGAAACAATTGTTTCTTTAGAAAAGAAATCCAGAACATTGACTTCACTGCGAGTTTTTAAAGCGACATACATCCACGGCCCGATCAAAATGGATGATACCACCGCGCTAAACACGATTGCGACAAAAACCGGCCCAGTCACCAACCCATATTCCAACGCCAACATGCCAACGATAATCTGCATCTCCCCTCCAGGCGTATGGGCGATCGCAATCAAATGCCTATTGACCCGTGGATGATCCGTGAACGTCACGCCCAACCATGCGCCCAGATAACGCCCGCCAATCCCGATAGCGGAAACAAAAATAATTAAAAACCAATCTAAATTATGCAAAAAGTTAATCTTGAGCCCGATGTTCGCAAAAAACAACGGAATAAAAATCGCATGAACCATCTGAGAGATCACGTTCCGTGTTTTCTCAGGTAACGATCGTGCCTCACCCGCAATAATCCCAGCGATAAAAAATCCGAACAAGGCATGAATACCAATGACCAGTGTGATCGCGCCGCAAATACTTCCCAGCAGACAAATAAATGTCAACGAAGAACCTGGTTCAGGAAGGCGCTTTTCCTGAATTTTTCCAATCACAAAATTCGTGAACTTTCCGCCAAAAACAAGACACACTCCAGCGAATATCACCGTCGCTGCTAAAATAAACAACACAGTTCCAATCTGAAAGCTGGCCTGCGTGGCCACGCCCAAAACCAAGGTGAAGATCGCCCATCCAATAATATCATTCAGCGATAATGCCCCCATAATCAGGAACCCAACATCAGTCTTATAAAAATTCAAGTCCTGAAGAATGCGTGCGGTCACAGGCAATGCGCTGATCGTGGAAATAGTTGCAATAAACACCGCGAAAAGAATCCGCTGATCCGGATTTCCCATATACGCGTCAGATAAAAACAACGTCGGAATAAACGCGACAATCATCGGAATCACCACATCGGACAAAGAAATTGTGATGGCCTGCCGTCGTTGGCGCCATGCGCTGGAAAAATCCATCTCCAGTCCGGTCTGAAGAAGAAAGAAAAAGATGCCGAACCACGCCACGGTTTCCAGCATGCTCTGTTGAACCGCATCTTGAGGAAAGACCCATTGATAAAGATCGGGTAAGGTCCGACCAAAAATGGTGGGGCCAAGAAGGACACCAGCAAGGATTTCCGCAGTAATCGTCGGCTGTTTCCACCGGCGAAACACCTCTCCCATCCCTCTGGCAAAAATCCACAGCAGCGAGACCTGAATCAAAAAAATCAAAATATTATGTTCGCTAAGATAATGCATCGTCATCTTTGAATACGACCTACAGAATTCAATTGCCCAAGGAAAACGCTAAAATGCTAAACGTCAATTTCTGATATTGACCTGACATGCATCGGCTCTGGAAGGCTGCCCGATCATCCATGGGAACGCTGCTACAAAAGTTTTTCTTTTCAAGACAAACATTTATGACGCTGACTCATCCGCATCGCTTTCCTGCCGCCGATCGGTATAATGCGTATGCAAGAGCTCATGACTTTTGTGTCCGCATGGTCCTTCCGTAAAAAACTCCTCATAAATCTTTTTGATATCCGGATTCTCATGCGATTTACGAAGCGCCTTGCCCTCATCTTCCTTATAGATCGCACTGATCCGCGCTGCACGCACCGCATCGGTTGTAAACCGCGGCTGACCGCCGCCACCGATACACCCGCCGGGACATGTCATGATTTCCACAAAATGATACTGCGCCTCACCCGCTTTAATACGATCCAAAAGATCCGCTGCATTGGACAAACTATGCGCAACCGCGACTTTCAATTCCACGCCTTCTAAAAATGACCAGGACGGCAAAACATGTTCCAATTTCAACGCCGCCTCTTTGATTCCTTGTAATCCAGCCAACGGCTTAATATGAAGATTTTCTAACGGCAGCTCCCTGCCTGTCACAATTTCATACGCAGTGCGAATCGCGGCCTCCATAACGCCGCCGCTATTGGCAAAAATATCTGCCGCGCCTGAGGACACCCCTAACGGAGAATCCATCACCCCATCGTCTAATCCATCAAAATTGATTCCCGCGGACTGGATCATGCGGCCTAATTCTCTAGTTGTCAAAACATAATCCACATCCCGAAATCCGCTGCTGGTCATCTCAGGGCGGGAGGCTTCGAATTTTTTCGCGGTGCACGGCATGACAGACACAACAACCATTTTCGCCAGATCGATTCCTTTTTTCTGTGCATAAAACGTTTTAGCCACAGCACCGAACATTTGCTGCGGCGATTTACAGGACGAAAGGTTCGGTAAAAACTCCGGGTAAAAATGCTCCACAAACTTAATCCATCCCGGCGAACAGCTGGAAAACTGTGGTAAGGCCGTGGGCTGTTTGTCAACAAGGGTCTTCTTCAACCGGAGCAGCAACTCTGTTCCTTCCTCCATGATCGTCAAATCCGCAGTAAAATTGGTGTCAAACACGGCGTCAAATCCCATTTGACGCAAAGCTGTAATCATCTTTCCAGTAACCAATGTCCCCGGAGGATAGTCAAAGCACTCGCCCAAGGCCGCGCGGATAGCCGGAGCGGTCTGCACCACAACATATTTTTCCGGATCCTCCAAAGCTGCCCACACTCTGTCCTCATCACTGCGCTCAACAATCGCGCCGACAGGACACACGGCCGCGCACTGTCCGCATTGAACACAGGGGACTTCATCCAACCCCAGCGCAAAGGCCGGACCGATCAACGTATCATACCCGCGGTTCTGCGGAAACAAAACACCCACACGCTGAACTTCGTTACACACCGTTACACAGCGACGGCATTTAATACACTTTCCAGAATCCCGAACCAACGCTGCGGATGAATCATCCACAACCCGTCGAGGTTTTTCCCCTTGGTAACGGGGTTCCCGGATCCCCAGATCATTCGCCAACTTTTTCAATTCACAATCATCACTGCGGTCACAATATTGGCAATCCCCTTCATGCTCACTCAACAGCATTTCCACAACCATTTTGCGTGCGTCGCGCACCCGTTTGCTGTTCGTATAAATAATCATTCCCTCTTCCGCCGGAGTTGAGCATGATGCTGTCAGATTCCTTCCGCCTTCCACCTCAACCAGACACACACGGCACGCCCCCAATGGTGGCTTACCTTCAAGAAAACATAATGTTGGAA
>CAZBHY010000007.1:0-19924 GCA_964491705.1 uncultured Planctomycetales bacterium | reverse complement strand
ATTTGCCAAGATCGCGCACCAGGCCTGATGCAAATGATCTTTGATCTCCGCGGAGCCGCCGCGCATTTTATGATGAAAGATCTCTTCGATCTGGGCCGCCTTCTCTTTTGCCCCTTCTCCCGACGATCCTTCAGCCGGACGGCGCGTGTCCTCGATAATCACCCCATCACGCATGGTTAAAATTCTCTGGGCATGGCTCGCGACATCGGCCTCATGGGTGACCATAATAATGGTTTTCCCCTGGGCATGGAGGCCCGTCAAAATCGACATAATTTCCTGCGTGCTATGGCTATCCAAATTTCCAGTCGGTTCATCCGCGAATAAAATCATGGGATCACCGATCAGGGCCCTGGCAACCGCCACCCGCTGCTGCTGCCCACCCGAGAGCTGATTGGATTGGTGATGAATACGGTCCCCCAAACCCACCTGGGTCAACGTGGCCACAGCCTTTGCATGTTCGTTGGCGATCCCCCGATAAATCAACGGAAGATTTGCATTGCGATGAGCGGGCAGCCTCGGCAAAAGATAAAATTTCTGAAAAATAAATCCCATGACGGAATTGCGCAGTTTCGCGCGTTCGTCATCGCTCAGCTGACTGACGTCTTTGCCGCACAAAAAATATTTTCCATCCGTGGGGACATCGAGAAGACCCAAGATATGCATCAACGTGGATTTGCCTGAACCCGAAGCGCCCACGATCGCCACAAATTCCCCTTGCGCAATCGTGAGCGAGACATGATTTAAGGCCACGACCCTGGCGGGCCCGCTGCTATATTGTTTGGAAATCCCTTCACAACAGATCACGCCGATCTCCATTCATTTGGCTGTGCATGTGATTGATGGAACGACTAGTTTCTCCGCCGCGGCATGAACGGATTGGCGCCCTTGTCACGCCCCAAAACACTGTCCCGCGATTCCTGAACCCACAGCACCGTGTCTGTACTGCTGAGGCCGCTGCGAATCTCCGTATTGTCCCCGTCAGAAATTCCGATTGCAATCTGGACAGATTTTTTTCGGCCGCGCGCTTCTTCAACCGTCACAAATTTTTGCCCCGCCTCTTCTCTGATCACATAACTCGGAAGCAGCAGGACATCACCTTTTTCCTCACGGATAATATCTGTATTCGCGCTCATCCCTGAGCGAAACACATCCGGGATTTCATCCGGAAGAATGTTCACTTCATAGATGGTCACATTATTCATGAGCAGCGACTCAAACGAGATATGCGACACGGTCCCTTCCACCTCAATATCTGGGTAGGCGTCGAGCCTGATCAGGGCGCGCTGACCTTTTTTCACATAACCGATATCGGTTTCATCAACCTGGGCCACAACGATCAGGCGATCAGATAACACTAATATGGCATCCGACGGTGTAACGCTTTGTCCAGGTTCAAATTCCCTGGCGATCACATCTCCGTCAATCGGCGAAACCAATGGAATGGGGTTGTACACACTCTCCCAATACGCCAGTGTATCCGCGTCCTTGAGCTTAGCGGCGTCCAGCAACGAGGATCGTTCGGTTGAACTGAGCAGGGCCAAAACCTCACCGGCCTTGATGGCCTGTCCCTCATCGACAAAAATCTTTTCAATCCGTCCCGCGACAGAGGCCTTGATCTCAAGACGATTCTGAGGCTCGACAACGCCTGTTGTGGAAACGATTTGTTTGATCGTCCCTGACACCGGTTTAAACCGGACGATCTCACCCGCGTTTTTCGATGATCCCGTGTGAAAATAAAAATATCCGGCAATGATCAATATGACGATCAGCCCCAACCATTTCTTCTCTTTAATAAATTTCATCATGAAGCGCACCCCCTAGCGAATGGATCCACTGCGCCTCAGACTGAAGCATATCAGCCCGGGCGGAAAGATAATTTTTTTGCGCGGAGACTAAATTATTTTCAATGATAATCCAGGCGTCAAAATCGATCAGGCCTGTCCCATATTGGGCTGACGCAATTTTCGCGCGTTCCTCAGAGGCCTGAAGAAATTTTTCACGCACGCCGACAGTTTCCATCGCATCTTTCAGCTTTTTCCATCGGTCTTCCAATGTCAATAAAAGCTCCTGCCGCCCATTTTGTTCTGTGGCCTCGGCCTTGAGAAAAGCAACATGCGAGCGTTTGATCCGCGCGATATTTTGGCCGCCTTCAAAAATCGGCACCGAAACCGATAGCCCGAATAATAATCCCCGGTCATCTCCCCAAATCTCGTCGCCAGATTTACTCAACGCGCTAACCGCGGAAACACTGGGCCAGATCTCGCCTTTGGTCGAACGCTGATCCAGCAGCGCCGCCTCACGCGCTGCAGCCAATTGACCTAAAAAAGGAATGCTGTCCAAAAGGCCGCTCAAATCGGGCTTAACAAGGTATCCTTCGCTCAAACGAAACGCGCCGTCCACATGGACATCCTCCATGGTGTCAATCCCCATGGCGATCAGCAATTTTCTCCTCGACAAAACCAGATTGCGCTCAGCCTCCCTGACATCAAATTCAGCATTGGCCAACTCCGCCTCTGCGGTCAAAAAAGCGCCTTTGTGCTCCTTGCCGCCCTCGTATCTGAGCTCAACCATCTCCAAATTTTGTTTTTTCCGGTCGCGAATGCCTTGGGTCAGGGCAATCATGTCCTGAGCCTCCATCAAATCCACAAAGGCCGTCCTGACATCAAGGAGAATATCCGAGGAAATAACTTCATAGGCGAATTGTTCTTGATCGATTCTTTTGCGCGCCGCCTTCAGGGCATATGGCGTTTTGAACCCGTCGAACAAAAGAAATGATGCCGATAAAGAATGCGTATAGGAATTTGCCCAATCGCTGGTGGATGTTTCCCCGCGGCGGAACGCAGATGCCGCTGTCAATTGAGGAAATATCGCGCTTTTGGAAATCTTCGCATCATACCCAGCGGATTCAACATCATAGGCCGCGCCTTTGAGTTTGGGTTGACGCGCAATGGTTTCCGCCAGAACCTCATCCCAGTGCAGCGGCTCTTGAGCGAACACGGACGGCACAACAGCCACACAAAATACAACAATCAAGGTAAAGACTTTTTTCATGCGTACCTGCAATGTTTTTCAAATGATGTCATATTTTATACCGATTCTATTTATTTAGACAATAATAAAAGAAAAAAGTTACGTAAAAATGAGAATAAATAAAAAATTATTCGCGATGAAGGCCGTCCTCACATGGTTGACAAATCTGAAATGATACTGCTGATGATCTCCCCAAAACCCAACAAGATTTTGTGACCATAGAAACGGCTTTCACGATCGAGATGAGGGCTCAGCCTAAATTTAACTGTGTTTCTTCCGGATATTACGAATATACTTTTGAAAAAATAACGAGTTCGGAATATTCACGTAATTGTCATCCTCTTCAAGGATCACCGTATAAAACGTATTAATAGCCAGAACTCTTCCTTTAACGCCATCGGGGACGACCTCAATCGTATCGTTGATTCTAAAGGGTGTCGTAAAATACAAAATCAATCCGGCTAGAATATTTCCGACCAGACTCCAGACCGCAAAAAAAGCCACCGCAACCATCGCCAAAATTCCGGCCACAGAAACCCAAAGATCTCTAACATTCACTCCCCAAATCAGGATTAACGCGGCAATCAAAATAATACTGCTCAACAAAGAAATGAGCCTTCTGATCGCAAAATATCGCGCTCTCTGCATGTTTTTCTTCACGGAAATTTCTTTGGATTTCCTTTTTAACACATGTGAAAACAACGTGGTTAAAAGAAACGCAACAATCGAAACAAGTATTTTCCTGAGTATCAAGATGTCCATACGCCCTCCATGAAAAATTTTATTTTACAAAAAAATATATTTCCGCATCCCGCTCGTTGTCCGCTGTTAAAAATAATGACGATCCAATCCGTCCTTCGAAGCCTATTCGCCATCTGCTGTGTGGGCGCCAAACACGGCCAGCCAAATCGTATTCGCGCGCGGGGATGTCCACTCCACCCGATGCGCTTTGCCGGCCGGAATAAAAACATGCTCCCCGGGCTTAAGCGTCACGTTGCCTGATCGGCCTTTAAACCTGAGCCGGCCTTGGCCTTTGAGCACGATCACCCATTCATCCTGCGCTTGTACAAGCCATTGACCGACGGGAGTTGTCTGCCCGCGCGAGGTGATCCGCTCGACCGTAAACCCCTTCGCCTGCGCCAGCGTCTCAAACACCTCGGCATTGCTCGCGAGGGGAATGTTTTTTAAAATATTGTTAGGGGTGAATTTTTTTGGCATGGGTTAGTTCGTTCCTGAAACTTTTTCCGCTTCATTAACCATTAAACATGTGATGCCAACGCTTCAACATCCTGACTGCTTAATTCCGTCTCAAACCACTGATTGTGTCCCGGGAATTTATTTTTATTTCTGTTTTAACCGTTCCATTCCTAAAAGCACGGCCTTGCCCAAAAGCCAGATGGCAAAAATACACAGCGCCGCTCCGATCACAAACCGGAGAAAAAAACTGAACACGATAATCAGGGGAAACAACAAAACCCCTATGACGCTTAACATCAGAATCACGCATAAAACCAGCAGCCCGACAAAAAATTCTTTCATCGTCATCCTCCTTCTAAATCATCAATCCAAAATATTAGGGGACACATCCCTATTTCATGAAAAGGCGCCTGATCCCTTTCTCCTTTACTCTTCCATCCGCACGGCGTGACCAGCGTCTAAAAGCTCCTGATTTAAGTAAATGCCGTTTTTAATGATCTCATCGGGCGTGCTGTCGGGTTTCGCGTATATCACATCCATCACGAAGCGTCCGTAAGTATCCTGAATGACCTTGCGGGATTTAATAATGATCACGGCCCCAACCGGCAGACGATCTTCGACAAAACGCTTGGCCTCCGGCCCGCCGGGCGCTGTCATCTCCGGACAGTTTATTCCGCGCAGACGCAGTTTGTCGTGCAGCCGCACGCCGAAAGCGACATCCACATTAACGCGCAGGGTGTCGCCGTCGATCACCTCTTCAACAAGCGCGGCGTAGGTGTAGGACGGTGTTGCGGTCAGCGTGACTTTTTTACGTTGAGCCTCTGTCGCCGGATAGGAAATACGAAATCCGCAATCAACGTCGCCGGTGGCATGTTTGGCATATGTATGAAGCACCAGATCAGTCGAACGTTTTAAGGGCGGAAGATTTTTAACCGGTGGCACGACGACGCACGGGTCGATGCGGCCGGCCGTAGGTGTCGCGGCCAGCGCGCTTGGACGCGTCTTTTCACGAATAAGGTCACGCAATTGATACTTGCTCAATGATTCTTTAACCGCGCGCTTCTCAATATCCTTGCGGACAGCCGCGTCCTTCACCCGCAAAAGCAATGCTTGATTAGTCCACGTCAAAAGGCCGGCCGGCCGGCTTTTTTTGCTCAGATAAAATCTCCGCATATCTTTAAGATTAGTGACCGAAAACCCCTGGCTATATTTTTGACAAAGCTCGTCGGAAAGTCGTCCGATCAAATTCGCGCCATACTCCGCGCGGATTGCGCCATTCTGCTCTTCCTCGACGATCCGGCGTCCCGTTTCCCAGGCGAACTTGACCTGTGCGATGCGCGCGTCCTCGTAAAGGCGCGAAATATCCACGACAAGCTTATTAAAACGGGAAATGGCAGGAGCATTTTTCATGAATATCTCCGAAAAACAAATAAGCGAATGATCCACTTGCCTTCATAAAGGCGCCCGGCACGTTTTTTCATTGCACCACCCCCACCAGCTCCCCAACCACAAAAAATTCTCCATCTTCGGCATCGTCGATCACGATATCTTCATAATCAGGATTCTCGGCCCTCAACACAATCCGCTCATGCTTCCACGTTCCATCCACCTCGTATGACTTTTCGCTTCTGTAACGTTTAATAGTGTGTTTCCCGCCGTGGTCAGGATCAGAAATTCCGTGATGTTCGACTAATACCACTTTATTATTCCGGCTTCCCGCTGTCGGCATTTTAAACACGCAATACGCCCCGTCGGGGATCATCGGCTCCATGGATTTTCCGAACGCTTTAACAACATACATGTTCCGGTTAAGCGGCCCAACCCCCTCAACCTTAATCCATCCTTCATGCTCAACCGGATTTCCCCGCCCAAACCCTCCGCAGGCAGCTTCAGCCGTATATAGAGGAAGATACTCGCTGTATTTCAAATGCTCTTCGATATCTTTTTCAACACGCGCGATCATTTCCTCATCAGCTGAAATAATATCGAAAAATCTCAATTCGTCCTTGCCCTGTCCGCCGTCCTCCATTCGCTTTCTGAAATACGCCTCGACTTCTTTATCGCAAAAATACACATAACAGCCTTTCATGCCGCGGCTCATAAGAACTCGGTAAATGTTTTTGACATAATTCTCAAAATGATCCGCGTGACGGCGAAGCGTAGGATCAGCGATCGCTGAAATATCTGCAATGAGCCTGTCATTTTCCTGATCATATTTTAAGTCAGGCCCGATGATCACGCCGATGTAGTCAAACTCGAAACCCTGCACCGTGTAAATGCATCCGACCTGTTCAACCCCTTTGGTTTTGTATGCCCATTGAAACCATTTCGGAATTCCACGCTGCAAATGAGTTCCCGCGGGATAATCACTACTGTCCCGTGCCTCCCACGGCATAGCAAAACCATATTCAGGAATAACCACGTCTTTGATGAGCGAACCGTCCGCGTTTAATTCCGTACTCCATGGCCAGCAGTATCCGGCAACAAGACGGGCAGAATTGAGCTTCTTGTTCTCCTGCGCTTTAATGAATTGATAAAGCGTGTTGGGGTTATCAACGATACGGAAATCAAAACGATCATCTTTCTTTAGATCAACGTGCTTGGCAGAATACCCAAGCGCAGATTCAAGCCAGTCGAGATAATTGTCAGAACCAGCACAACGGAATTGAGACACAAGCTGTACGGACTCAAATTCCGTCCCATACCTTTGCGCCGTGCTTTTGATCAATTCAGAAGAACCGATTTCCTGCCCGCGGACATTCTGTTTATCATCAATAAAAAAGACCGCTGTTTTGGCACAGCGAATGATCTGCTCGATCTGGGGCATATCGGTACGGTCAGCCTGATTGGTGTACTGAAAATTACTTGTTTTAGCGATGCGATGCGCTTCATCAATCAAAACAACATCAAACTCATCTTCCTTGACTCTCGAAGGAAGAAACCGCGTTAAATTTGAAAAAAGATCGCGCGTATTAATACCAACAAGACGCTCCAAGGCCGAACGGAAAGGCTTTGATTTGCATCCATAAAAAACCGATCTGCCCTGCGCGGCCAGTTCAGCCAGCACATTTAACGCGATCACGGTCTTACCTGTTCCGGGCCCGCCCTGAACAATGATCACGCTTTTCTGTTTGGCACGCCCGGCCTTGCGCACCTTTGACATGATCACATTTTTGGCAACAAGCTGTTCGTTTAGCAGTGAAAAAACGGCCTTGTTTTCAGCGACGATCTTTGAGGCGTTCTCAAGCAGTTTTTTTGAAGGACGGATCGGGCTCTGCATGAAGCGGTTAAAAATTTCAAACCCGTCACCTTTAGCCAAAAGGCTTTTTAATTTATCCGCCAGTTTCTGAATGTCTTCACGCGTGTAAACAGGGAACTGATCAATGATGCGGTTATAACGCTCAGCGAAAAGGCCACGGCCCGTTTCTTTTTCATAATTGTGGCAGAAGGCACAGCTGTAAAGATCATTATCACCCTCTTCAAAAATCTGAACAAAACTCAACAAATGCCGGTGATACCCCTCGACCTGCTGGGACGGATGGGAAACCTTCCGCCTTGTTCCTCCGGTGAATGTCTCGACAATAAAGTTTTCCTCATCGTCCACTTCTTCGGCACCGGTCCATTGCTTTAATTCGATCAGAACAGTATAGGCCCTGCCGTTTTCACCGCGCCCGAAGAACAGGCAATCAATGCGCCCGGTATTGTACGGTACTTCATATTCGAGACAAATCATGTTGTCATTAAGGCCGGCAAGCTCGATGATGTTTTTAATATACTGGGTAGAATTAAGCCAAGACTGAAGTTCTGAAAATTGAGGGGCATAGCCATGATGAGCACTGAACGTTTCAGCCATGACCGTGGACAGACGGTTGTGGCGGACCTGTTCGCAAAAATCCTGAATTCTTCCTTTGTAAAGAATCATGCCTAGCTTCTGTCTCTCAGGTTAACATTTAAAATTCTCATCTGGGGATCGTTAATTTTTTAATAAGGAACCGTTTCAGATTCATTGCAACCGATCAGACAGGGCTTGCGGGCTTGTTAAGAAAGGCGGAAGTATTTTATACCAAAAATGAGTGAAAAACTAAAGATTTCTTGTTGAAAACTCAAAAAAACCCTTGATCATTTTAGAATAGAATCGCTTTAAAGGGCTGAAACCTCCAAAAATAAATCGGGCACGACCTTTTGGGTCGCGCCCGCTTATTTTGGTAGCCCCAAGCCGTGGCCCTCTGGCCACTGGCACTTCCTTCCTGTGCCTGTTGGCACAGGGCGGTCGCCGGATCGTATCTTAGCTTCAAAGGGCTGGAACATATTAATTAAAAAGGGCATCCTTTTGGATGCCCTTTTTAAATTAATAGCCACAACTGGATTTGATGTGTTCCTCGACGCTATTTATACTTTTCACCACCATTTTCACCACCAAAATCCTTTGTTTCTGTTTACAATGCCGCCCGCAATACCCCAATAATATTTGTCTCACTCATCGGCGTTCGGGCAGGAAGCATTCCATTTTCATTATGAATAATACGAAGCGTCTCCTGGGCGTACGTTTTGATCAATTTATCATCAATGTCGAGCTCCGAAAAACGTGTCGGGCAGCCAATAGACTTAAGAAACTCTTCAAACAGGTCAACCCCTTTAAACGCACATTTCATATCATCAGGCCCTTTGGCTGAAAGCCCAAAAATACGTTCGGCGAATTGAACAAACTTGGCGGTGTTTGTTTTGACGGCAAATCGCATCCATGATGGATTGATAATAGCTAATCCCGCCGCATGCGCAATATCATGATAAGCAGAAACAGTATGCTCGATCATATGCACTGGAAATCCTGCTGCACCGTTTCCCGATTGCACCCAACCGTTCAGAGCAACTGTTGATGCCCATAAAACATTCGCCCTGGCTTCCAAATCATTGCCATCAGCGATCGCTTTAGGGCCATATTCCATGGCTGTTAAGATTGTCCCTTCAGCAAAACGATCCTGTATCGGCGTATTGCCCTTTCCATTAAAATATCCTTCGGTAACATGAGTAATCAGATCGCAGACACCGTAGGCCGTATGATCCTTCGGGACACTTACTGTCAATTCTGGGTCAAGTAATGCGACCTTAGGATACAAGCATTTTGTTTGCACAAAGGATTTTTCCGTTGTTTTTTCGTTCGTGATAACAGCCCCGCAATTCATCTCTGAACCAGTCGCTGCCAATGTCGGGATCGTAATAATCGGGAGAGCTTTTTCTGGAACGTGAACTTTTTCCTGGCCATGATAGATCATGTCCCAAGGATCGCCCTCGTAAAGAGATGCTGCAGCGATAACTTTTGAGGCATCCATTGTACTGCCGCCGCCAAGAGCGATAACCAAATCGCAATTATTCTGCTTTGCTATTGCTGCGCCTCGTTTTACTGATGTTATTCGCGGATTCGGTTCGATGCGGTCACATTCAAAAACGGCCACCCCCGCATCCTTAAGACTTTTAACGGCGCGATCAAAAACGCCGTTTCGTTTCACACTTCCTCCGCCAGTAACCAGCAATGCACGTTTGCCGTATTGACTAACAACTTCTCCTAAGCGCAAAAGCGATCCATTGCCGAAAATAACTCGAGTTGGATTCTGATATTCAAAGTTCATTTTTCATCCCCTTTATATTATTCATTTCTTTTTACGTCTTCATTATATTCTTCACTGACATGCTCCACTCAACGGCTAAACCATTGTGAGGAACAGGCAAATACTTAGTTGCCCGAATTAAGTATTGTGTCCCGGATCCTTGGAATCTTTTAGAGAATTTTTTTCCAGATATTATCAATTTAAATTTTTCTTTACAAACCAATCGAATATTAGCTCTGCTATCTTGGCATTATTCAGATCCGACATAGGAAAATGAGTGTTTCCTGTAATACCAATCTTCGGTAGATGGACAATCGTCACATCTCCGCCGTGTGCATTAACGACATCCCGCCAGGCTTTTGCCACTTCAAGGAAGACTCTCCATTGCTCTTGCCCCGGATTGCTCGAAGGTTGATCAGGAATATTATCTCCATAATAAATAACAATCGGAATCTGTGTTATTTTCATAAAATCCGACATTGATACGCTAGGAGGCGTTACAGTTCGTCCAGCAAGTTTTATTGACTCAGGGGCTTCGCCTTCTGGAAAAGGAAAATCTCCGCCCGGCTCAAAAGAGACAACTGCGCGGATATTGTTGTTTGTCATGATGCTTTTCCATCCTGGTCCGCCGCTTTGAGAATGCGTTATCAGGATCCCAGGACCAATTTTATTGAATACTTCTGAAACAGCAGCGATATTAACATCTGCATTATAAGGGCCGGTATTAGGAACCATCTGCCTGAAGAACTGATTCAACGCCTCAGGTTCTTTGGAAAATTGAACACCCTCATAAAACTCAGGCCAAGCACCTAGACGAAATATCCCAAACCACAATTGATCATCCGGTGTGGCTGAAATGGTCGTTGACTCGGTACTGCCCCCCGCACGCCCCCTTCGGGGCTGATCCAGCAAATAAACGCTGTAATGCTTACGCAAGAAAATATTATGAAAACCGTCTCTACCGTCAGGAGTCGTTTCCCATGTCTTGGCTGATTGGCCATGTCCATGCCAAAATATAATCGGGAGTTTACGTGCATTAACCGGTATTTGATAAAACACATACGCATGGTCACCATGAAGTGTCTGCCCTGTGGGATCAGGGCCTTCTGGATTATATGATCCTTGCCCGATCGGGTCAAAAATTCCGGGCTCACTGATGACTGTTCCCCCAACAGCAAAACTCCCTTGCCCCTGGATCATCAACGGAATACTCTTGCCGCTTGTGTTAATTGTTGCGCACGATGAAAAAAAAGTACTGATGATTATCAACGTAAACGCAATAGCTAATTTCTTGTATTTCATGCTCATAGTATTACCTTATTTTTAAAAGTGCCTGTTCATTATTTTTCTTATTTAATAATATTAATTTCTTCCAGCCACGCCACGACTTTGTCCTGATCGGTTTTCACAGAACTTCCGCGGACCTCAAGTCCGTCCAGCAATGTTGAGTTTGGACACTTTTCTTTCAGATCAGAAATACTTTGCCCAAGCCTGCTTCCTTCATGCGTGCAAAATGGAATAACGATTTTCCCTGAAAGGTCATGCTCTGATAAAAAAGTTTTGACGGCCATAGGATAAGTTCCCCACCAAATAGGATAGCCAATAAAAATGACATCATAAGAATCCATGTTTTGAACCTGATCTTGAAGCTCTGGCCTAAAATCAGAATCAAGTTCTTTTCTCGCTTGTTTAGTGAGCGTATCATAATCATTAACATAAGGAACGACCGTCTTAATTTCAAAAATATCGCCGCCAACCCTGTCATGGATCTGATTGGCAAGCTCACGAGTATTTCCTGTGTGAGAAAAATAAACAACTAGTATGTTTTTATTCTCTAAAGTTTTTGACATGCCTGACTCCTCTTGTGCAAAACCCATTTGAGCCGTTGCTCCCATAAACATAAAAAAAACTGCAAACATCATCAAACCACAAAATGCCCTTTTCATATTTGTCTTCCTTTTTATACAAAATTTAACACTCTCTTGCTTTCCTCCATCCTTAAGTAGATTATATTGCTACGGTCCCTTTCGTCAAGGATACTCAATAATATGCTAGACATAAGGAAAGGGCACAGATAAGGTAAAAAAGTCATGCCCAAAAAATTTTCACCACCAAAGCCACCAACAAAATCTTTGGAAGACCTCAAGACGCCTTGATTAACATCGATATGGCTGGAAAAAATGAAGAAAGGGAAGGCAAAAAGCCTTCCCTTTTATCTGGTAGCCCCAAGCCGTGGCCCTCTGGCCACTGGCACTTCCTTCCTGTGCCTGTTGGCACAGGGCGGTCGCCGGATCGTATCTTAGCTTCAAAGGGCTGGAACATATTAATTAAAAAGGGCATCCTTTTGGATGCCCTTTTTAAATTAATAGTGTACGCTGTCCGTAGACGAGCATCACTCTCACAACCAAGCGGCTTCTTCTATAGTAACTGCAACAACCTGATAGCGGGCTTTCCGGATTGTAATACGCCATTTATTGCCTTAACCGGCAAGGCGAGGCTATACACAAAACATGTCTTTTTTGTCCACTTTTTAAAGGGTAAAATTTATGCAAGTAGTTGATATATAATCAATTAGAGCTGTCCTGGCCGCTAGGGGTGGACATGATCAAAAAGCCCCTGCAGATCTTTGCAGAGGCTTCATTTTAAAAATTAATCTTGTGTTTTTAACCGCTAAATATTTTTTAGAAACCGCTTAACATCATCATGATTGCCCGCGAGAACGAACTCGACCAAATCACCTTTCCATCTGAAAAGAACCCTGGCCTTAATGCCCTTTCGCACCTCCCAAAAATCACCCCTCAATCTTTTCAATCCAATGCCTTTATGGATACTTTGATCTTGAGACAACATATCAATGACTTGTATCGCAACTTCTTTGATTTCCGCCTTTTCCCCCTCGGAAAAAGACTTCATTGATCGTTTAAATGATGGCTTAAATTCAAATTTCATAAGTTCTTAAGATGTTCTTTGGCAGACTCTGCGTCAGAAAAACTCTTGCCTTTTTCAGCAGCCAGCTCTTCAATCTTGGCCCATTCTTTTTCTGTATACGGAGATTCGGCCGTGACTTTGCAGAGAACCAAAACCACGCCATCTTTTGTAATCCCAAAGCCTACCGCTGATCCTTCTTTCAAATTCAAAAGCTTCCGGATTCGGTTCGGGATCGTAATTTGACCTTTAGTGGTCATTTTTGCTATTTCAGTGATCGTCATTTTAGGGGTCCTTTCATTATTTCCTTACATCCTTACTAAAAGGATACCCTACAATTTGAAAAATGTCAAATTTTTAAAAAAGTCCTCTTTAAAAATATCCCAAGAGATTTACTCTTCTATCGCAAAACTGGCATTCACAACCGCTGTCACCTTCTTTTCAAAGGAACCAGTGTCGTTATTTCCATACCAAGACACATCATAAGAATTGATCGGGGTGATCTGAAAGATCCCCATCTTGGCAGAGCGCATCAGACCGATCTTGTTTCCCGCAGAACTTGCCATACTGACAGCACGCTCTTTGGCGTTTTCCGTAGCCTTAGCCAACATCTCAATCTTTAGCTCCGCCAGCTTTGTATAAAAATATTCCGGCGAACCTGAAAGAAACTGTATGCCCTGATTAATGATCTCTGTTGATGACCGTGCGATCTCATCAATTTTCTTCACGTCATAGGATCGCACTTCAATGATCTGGCTGAGAAGATAACCTTCAATATCATTCGTGTCTTTGCCTTCTTCATTTTTCTTGTAAAGGACCGTTGTGTCCACCTGTGAAGGAATGATCTCCTCTTCCTTGATTCCTTTGGAAATAAGATACGCCTTTACCTTTTTAAAATCATCTTCCAATTGCGCAAAAGCCGTTGTAAGCTGAACATCCCGTCTAGAAAACCCTGATTTCCACACAATATAATCCGATAGAATCGCCTTCTCAGAAGAACCCGTGACTTCAATGATCTCATTGGAAAACTTTTTTATCTGCATCATTCCTTTGGATAAGATCAATGCCGAAAAAATCGTTGCCCCTGCGATACACACCCCCAGAATAATGATCTGTGTGTTCTTTAAAACCTTTAACCCTTCCATCCTGCGCCTCCCCGTTGAACTGTTGATATTCTTATTCCCTAAAAATAAAAAATCCCTCATCAGCCGTAGCGTGGCCAATGAAGGTTTTACTTTATTAAAGTCCGGGTTCCCCCTTCAACTCGGGACTGATTTGCAATGTGGATTTATATTACTCCTAAATACGATCCTTGTCTATAAGTGGAAATACCTATTTTTCTTACCCGTCGATCACATTCAAAATATTTCCTTTTTCTCTCTAAAATAAATCCAATTGACCAGAGCTTTTCATCTTCTGCAACCGAGTTTGTGATGTCTTCCTCTTTGCGCATATCGGACACCACTTATTGGTATATAAAATACTATCTGCACGTGTTTCCCAAATATGGCCTTCACTGCAGCTGAATTTCATTTTTATTCTAGAACTCGTGAAAATCTTAGACAAGCATTTCCCTCCACGTTTATTGGCAATAGCTTGTATATCCTCAATTGAATATTTGCGAGCATTCGCCTGAGCACAAATAGGACATCCTGACTTGTTTTTAGCCCGATTGTAGATTGTAGCTTGCCAGCTGTGTCCTTTTCTACATCGCCACCAAACCTTCTTTCCTACATGCGGAGTAAAATCTGACGGATTAAGGCCTTCGTTCTTCTCTCGATCCCATTCTTTTAATAACTCTGGATATTTGCTTGCTAGATTATTTGTGTTCGAAGCAAAACGACCGTAACAGTAAGGACAACCGCTGCCTGCGGCCCTGCTTGAAACTGTGGCCTTCCATTCATGCCCGCTTTTACATTGCCACCAAATTTTTAAATTTGATTTTGGTCGAACATCTTCGGGACGAAGATCGCCATTCTTTTCTAAATGCCATTCTTTTGCCAAGCTTGGGTTGAGCACAGCCAAATTTCTTTCATCTGTGACTTTGACAAAAGGACGAGGACACGTGGGACAACCCGTACCTTGTTGTGTGCGGATATTAATAGTCGTCTTCCATGTGTGACCATGCTCGCAACGCCACCAAACTCTCTTGTTCGCTTTGGGCCAAAAGTGTTCTGGTGACAAGGGAGCATTTAAATCATGCGCCCATTGTGCAGCAATGTCAGGCTGTTTATCAGCAAAAGACTGGCCTGGCGGTGGCGCAGGAAGACTAGCCACCAATTTACGATATAACTTTTCGCTGACAAGCCCTGATCCTTTTATGTAGCTATGAAGCTTCACACTTTGTTGTTCAGGAAATTCACTGTGTTTCAATAGACTTTTGACTAACCTAGATATAACAAGAAATTTATCTTCTGAAGATTTAAATAAAATGTCACGATCGCTTAATAGCGACAAACCTTGTTCCCTTAAGCGAAACAACTGAATCCCTTCAGCTTCAAATGCTGCTGATTTTGCTAATTCTTGTTTTGGTTTTCTACTATGCCAATATACTCCATCAATCTCAACACCAATTTGATTATCGCGAAGATAGATATCACATTCATAACCAGAGATCTTTTCACGCCAAACAACGTCATTAAAAAGTGCGCACAGTTCTGTATAGACAGCGATTTCAATTCTGGATGTCTGAAGGGAACACTTAGGACAACCTGTGCCATTATTAACCCGGATTCCAATACTTGCTTGCCATTCGTGACCATGCTTACATAGCCACCACATCTTTTTAGAACCACCAGCTAACACGTCATTTGGTGTTAAGGAAGCATTCTTTTGGGGGTGCCATTGTTTAGCAATGTCTGGACAAACCTTGGCCAAGCTATTGTCTTCACATAGCTTTCTCTTGATGCAGTAAGGGCATGTGCTTTTTTTAAAATTTCTTGTACGATTGCTGATCGTAGCTTGCCACGAATGTCCTTTTTCGCATTTCCACCAGACCTTGCTAGAGGACCGGGGAGAAAAATCTTCGGGTTTATTTTTATCGTTCTTCTCCCAGTTCCATTCTTTAACGAGATCTGGATATTCCGTAGCAAAATTTTGACCTGCTTTACGCTTTTGCCATGCACAATATGGGCAACCAGATCCTCGTGAACGGCTGTTGATGACTGCTTGCCACTCATGCCCCTTCGAACATTGCCACCATACTTTTTGACCCGAATGTGGCGTTACTGCATCGACAGTTAATGGACGATTCTTCGTTGGATGCCACTGCATTGCAAGTTTGGGATATGCGGTCTGGAGTGTGTCCGTCCGTTTAATCAGACCAAGAGCTTGTTCGATCGTACGGCCTTCCTTAAGCCTGGCAAAAATATGTGTATAGGATCGTTTGTAATACTTTGCAGCTTCTTTGATATTTTTGAACTCGCGACCTTCTACTTTGACTTTAATCCCAGGTGTTGAAGCAGCGCGACTTGGGCGGGGTTCAAGACCGACTGCTTGTTCAGGCGTCCATCCTTTTGAGAGCCGATAATCAACAGTATTGCGTGATATGCCATGCGCACTAGACGCACTGCCAAGCGATTCATACTTGCAGCCATTGATGATGATTTTTCGTTTATTGCATTTGGTAATCACAGGTATTCCAAGTAAACAATGGTGTTGAACTATTGATATTCTTTTCCTTAAAATATAAAAACCCTCACCCGGCATAATCCTGCCAAGCGAAGGTTTTGCTTTTTTAAAGTCCGGGTTTCCCCCTTCAACGCGGGACTGAACATGCGCTAATCATTAAGCATTTTAATTCTAAACCGTATTTATGTCAATTTTTCTGGAACAGGCCTTTCTTACAATCTTCTCCAAACAGCCTTATACCATATACAAAATGAAAAAATCATTTCTTTAAAATTATTCGAATTGAAGCCTGACTTTTATTTGTAAGGGCCTGATCACAGAATTTCGATTCTTTTAATAATTGAATTTTGGGCATATCCACGGTGCAAAACCTGACTTCCGCCCAATTTTCCTTAACCGAAAGCTTGCTAACATCGAAATTCCATAATTTCTTCAAAATCAAAGCCTTCTTTTTACCCTCCAGCAACATCTCAGCCCGCTTTAATTCTTCAGCCAATTTCATATAAACTGAAGAATGCCGATCAAACATAAAAAAATCCTTATGATCCCGAGCAATGATGAAAGAATCCGCATCTAGCGCAACTTGTCCTACCCGATAACACACAACAATATATGACCGATCTAAAAATTTGCGCATATCACCTGAATGCTCATTTTTCACCCTTTGCCAAACATCCTGATAAGACATCTTCTGACTAACATATTCATCCCACTTCATATCACGCCTCCTTCTAGGTTGTTGATAACACACATACATCCATAGAATTCGGCGCTTATCAAGCTAATAAAAGACCGCCCCCCAAAAAGCCAGGCAAATCGCCTTTTAGACTCCTAAATTATTTAAACCGAAAATAATATAACGAAAAGATTGCGTAAGTAATCCCTCAACTTAAATTATTTTCCAGTAAAAGGCCTCTCAAGATCATCGCTTGAATATTTTTCGATTTTCTTATTTATAAAATCATCGAAGGCTTTCTCCGAAGATTCTACAGAACCCGAATTTTCATCTTCCGAAACGATTATAAAATCTTTCAACAGATCTATTAAGCGGTCTCGATCCATAGGAGTTAACATCTGTAAAATTGCTTCTATCTTTTTATTTCGAGGACTTAATTTTTCATCTAACACTTTCGTTTGCTTTGTCTTGGCAGGAGAGGCTAGGCTAACTAGATTCTTGATTCCTGATTTAAGAGGTAGCAATCCCAACTTCTGTAATTTTTCAATCACATCTGTATTAACCATTTCACATTCTCCAATGACCCGAATCTTATCTGTCGCCGATAATTTAGAATCTCTCAGTATTCGTGTCAATTGATACCAGCAAAACTCAGCCCTTGAAACAAACTGTCCAACAAGATGCCGGGAGTCTTCAATTAAATTTTCATAAAGATCCTCGTTATATTGACGCAAGTCTCGTCGAATTGTTCGATCACTAACTTTAAAAAATAACGCCAGTTGATGTTTATTATAATTTTCCAGCAGCAGAAGCTGTTCCAGGGCCCTTCGTTCATTCGGAGGTATCGTCGTCGGATCCCTTTGGCCTGATTTTATTTGCTGTATTAACTCGTACGCTCTTATGTCATTTTTGTCTTTCATATCCACCTCACATCAAGTACTTCGATTTGATTAGAGAGGAAACTTTATCCGCTCCAACATAATCGATGTAACGAAGAATAAGAGCATCACAATAATTTCTCGCCAGCTCGCAACCAAAGCACCGTCGACCCAAACTCTCCGCAGCGATCAACGCCGATCCCGATCCTAAACAGGAATCAAAAACGATCTCTCCTCGCCGAGAACTGTTACGAATTGCCCTTTGCGCCAACGCAATTGGTTTTTGGGTGGGGTGAATCAACGAATTAACTGGATCGCGATTAATTTCCCACAGACTGCTCTCTGCAGATCCATACCATGAATGCGGGGCCCCAAGCTTCCAGCCATAAAGGCAAAACTCCGTCTGTTGCTGATAATCTGCATAAGATGGAGAAAAGCCCGGCTTCGCCCAAGTAAGAACGCAAGCTGGGTGAAAACCATTCTCAACAAGTCTCTGACTCATCGTCCAAAACTGACGATGCCCATTCCAAATGTAAACCGGGCATCCATCTTTTAAAAACGGCTTAGTCGCCGCCAAAACTTGTCGCATCCATTCCGAATATTTTTCATCTGAAAGATTGTCATTTTTAATCGAATCCCATTTGCTTTTGACAGCCCCCGGGCGATTCCCCGCATTGTAATTGGTGTTATATGGCCAGTCTGACCAATAAAGACTCGCCTGAGCATCTTCGAATAATCTCTCCAAATCTTCCAAAATCGATGAGTCTGCGCACATAATACGGTGCGAGCCTAACTCGATGATGTCGCCGGATTGAGTAATTGGTTCTGAAATTCTTTCAATTGCCTCTTCAAAATTATAATCGTCCTCCTCAAGCCTAAGATGACGATCCATAATTTCATCAATCTCAGGCAAATCAAAGCCGGTTAAAGTGATATCTATATCAGGAACGGCTTCCAAATCTTTAAATAAATTTGCAAGCTTCTCCTCGTCCCAATCACCCTGAATCTTATTTAACCCAATATTTAATTGCTTTTCCTTTTCTAAAGGAAGATCAACAACGCTAACTTCAACCTCAAGCAATCCTTGAGCTTTGAGAATTTTTAATCGTTGATGCCCGCCCACGAGATTCCCTGTCCGGGAATTCCAGATGATTGGATCAATATAACCAAAGTTGGTCATGCTTTTTTTAATCCTCTGATATCTAGGATCATCAGGCTGAAGATCAACACGCGAATTATATTCTGCAGGATTAATTTTTGAAATTGGGACCATTTGAATATTCATTTGAGCCTCCATGTTAAAGAATTAAAGTCGGTTTCTCCTTTAACCGGGCCCTTAAAAGCAAAAGAGCCCAAGTCAATATCACCTTTGACGTGGGCTCCAGCATCCCATCACAGAGATGCGATCATAGCCTACTTTCTCATCTTACACGAAGACCAACAACTTTTATGACAGCAGCCTTTTCACCTTTCTCTCACCTTCTTCATCACCTTCTATCATTCTTATTTTGATTTTTTGCCGGCGCCTCCTCTCTTTAAAAAGCACTTTTGACCTTTATAAACCAAAAAAACCAAACCCAAAAAGCCTTCCGGCTTTTCAAATTTGGCTCCGCCTCGCTCCTAAAAAACTAAGGCATCTTTACCAATTTCTGATTATTTTTTAGCACTATTATCGCTTTATGTCAAGATTTGTTCTTTGCCAACAAAATGCCATGAAAAAAATGAACGCATTTCTATAATCTTCCGTTAAACTCACCTCCAAAACGATAACCGGCCCAATCAACGCGTATCATAACAAACAAAACACTTCTAAAAATTCATTTTTCTACAATGAACGCTGGATGCTTCACAATGCGCCGCAAGGCTTTCTTTGTCAGCGCCTTTCCCGGTTCTTTGCTGGGCCATGGATTAGCGCCTGAGGGATGCGGCAAGGGGATAACATCAAAACAATATTTATCGCGAGTCAGTGAAAACACGCGACC
>CAZBHY010000006.1:0-20542 GCA_964491705.1 uncultured Planctomycetales bacterium | reverse complement strand
TATTTTTTCCGGGAATGAAATACGCCCACTCCTGAGGGATCATCTCCCGCAAGACCTTCTTGTTCTTTTTCTCCGCCTCCGTTAGCTGCTGTGACAGCGTCCGCATCGTTTCAGATAAAAAGGGAAAAATAAACCGGTATCCATGTCCTGCAGCCACTTGATAATGCGAATCCTCATCAATCGCCCCCTGCTCAAGCACCCGTTCTCCAAACCATTGATCACTGCCCATTCCGGAAATAAAGGTTCGGCCGGCAACTTTAGGATCATATTTTTTTAACGCGGCAGAAACAAGAACCAAGTCCAGATCAGATACAGGCCTATCGATCAAATCCGGCAAGGATCTAAATGCGGACAAAAACTCCGACAGGGTCACATCTAAAATATGATGCCTCAATCCCATCTTCCGGGCGAGTGAAGAAGCTTCCGCCACAGTCACCGGATTATAATCCTCAAAACGGACCGTCAGCGCGGTCACCTTGGCTCCGGCATTCTGCAACAGGATCGCCATCAGCATGGAATCAAAACCGCCGGAGAACATCAGAGCACAACGTTCAGCCGCCAAATTTTTTAACGCTGTCTCAAGAGTTGTTTGTACGATACAAGCAATGTCTTCTGTCATAAGCATTATCGAAAAAATGTATAAAATCGCTCCTGTCAAATCCCTAACTTGATATGAACGCGGGTTAAAAACCGCAGCATATCATTAATCGCCCACGTATTTATGTATTCTTCACCCATCATTGTGTTGATCAAATCAAAACTTCGGCATACATGTTCACGATATGGGATTTGAGACAATGATCCCTGCTCCTGATCATAAGCCTTCTGATAAACGGATAAAATTTCAGGTCTAATGTTGCCGTTTACATCCCAAAGGTTAAAGGCTTCTCGCTTCTCTTCAGTTAGGCAAAGAAAGGCATCTCCCCCAAACAAATAATCCGGAGAATGAAGACTTAAATCCATGTCAGTGGGATTGAGCCATTTAACATCTTCATGCGTATACAATATCCGACGAAGTTCCGGCCTGCGCGCCAGTGCCAAATAATTTTTCTTAAAAAGTGAAACCAATTCCAGTGTCCAAGGCATAAAAGCCGCTGGGGTAATATCCACATGGGGAATGCCTAGCTGTCTTAAAAAATCTAACCCGTGTTCCATGTCTTGAACGTCATACGGATGAACAGTCATGGTAGAGCCGCATTTAATACCAGCCCCGATACACTTTGTAATATTTTTCGTTAATCGCTCAAAAGACTCCGGCGTTAATCCGTGCCGGTGACTCTGTGTTGTTTCTAGAGCCCCATCAATACCAAACTCCAAACTAACTCCGAAGTCAAGTAATTGACCTATAATTTCCTCATCGATCAATAAACCATTCGTCTGAATATGCAATGGGATTCTTTGAAAACGCTGGCGAGATTCATCGATGATTTGAAAAAGCAGCTCTCGGGCCAGGAAAGGCTCGCCACCGCTTAAGATCAGCGTTTCCGGCAACGACTCGATTCTCTCAAACAAGGCAAATAACCTTCGAACCGCTTCCATTGAAACATCACGTCCGTTTTTATGCTTAAAAAAACAGTACTCGCAATGTAAGTTGCATCGTTCAGTAACATAAACCCAAGCATCGTTAACTCCGAATTTTTCCACTGCGCTTCCTTGCGTCAACAAAATATCTAATTTTTCCGTTGGAGGTACGTGGCACGATTCCGCGATGAACCCTAACGCTAATACATCGGTCCAATCCAACCGATTGAACCACTGATTCAATCAACTCCGGCGTCTGTTCAAATTCTTCATTAACAACATTAATAATCAGCGTATCGTCATATCGTAAAGGATCTTTATCAATCACAAAGAAGAAATTGGGGTGACCTAAAAAACTATTGGCCGCGCGTATCAGTTCTTTTTTCTGGACAACAACACCATTAATTAACACGCTGTCCTCGGCACGCCCCAGCACCTTCATCCATAATGCTCCTTTTCTCCTTAACACCTCAACCTCATCGCCCACACAATAACGGATAAAAGGCATGCTCACATTATCAGTATCGGTCACCAGCAGTTTTCCCTTTCCTGTCTCAGAAACATCGCCTGAATCCGCCAGGACTTCAATCAGCAATCCGTCTGAAACGATTCGCATATATTCATCATGAGGATCAACCGCAATTGCCAGCCCTGAAATTTCCATCGCTCCGTAATGATCATGAATTTGAATCCCCCCCATACTCTCAACGCGATTACGGTAATCATCCCATAAAGGCTCTCCGTTAACGATGCATTGACGAATAGGGTGCTTCTTTTTCAATATAGAAAAAAGATCAAAAAGCTGATTTGTATAAGCATTAATCACACCCGGCTTCAAAACTTTAATCACATCAACCGCTTCAAGAATTTTCTCCCTTGTACTCACCGGCCCAAACGGAATCACTCCAACCCTGGCCGCCTTAAAAGCCGCCTCCATCAACCGCCCTCCGCTATTCAACTCATACGCGCACAAATTAAGACATAACATCCCTTCCTTAACACCGGCATAACGGTAAAGCTTGACCAAACGGCGCAAATGAGCTTCATA
Source organism: uncultured Planctomycetales bacterium (assembly GCA_964491705.1). GTDB lineage: Bacteria > Omnitrophota > Gorgyraeia > Zapsychrales > JANLHA01 > JAKLFA01. The sequence continues at coordinate 17,973 of CAZBHY010000006.1, read as the reverse complement.
GGCATCTCGAGAATGAACAACAATCATCCTTGATGACGTTGACCCTGATGTCGCCGCAATATTATAAGGGCAACATACCAACCCCTCCTTGATAAAAGCCTTAATATCATCTCTCTTAACGATGGGAACCCTCTTAAAATCCTCCCAAGAGCGAAGCTTTCTCCGGCAGCGATGGTCCCGTTTTGCGAAAGCTTGAAATAAGCGGCAAACTTTTTTAAACATTCTGTCGTTTAGCATGATCTCTTTTAAGCCCCAACAGATTTAGCGGAAACATAAATTTTTTTTAGCGCCGGTGCTGCTATCTTTAATTTTTTGGCCTGCTTGAGTAATGCCCCTGTCATAAAGTCTAGTTCCGTCGGCCTGCCCACTGAAATATCCTGAAATGTCGATCCCTTATGAGATATGCCCGCCAAATCCCCTTTGTGGACTCTTTGAATCAGCCGTAAAGGATCGAAGGCAAGTCTCACTCCTAAAGCCTTGGCCACGGCCCGACCTTCTCCCACGGCCTGCTGAACCAATGCCCAAGTTTTTTGATTTCTCAAGATATCATACCCTCGACCAGTTATAATGGGCAATGGATTCATGACGGCACTGAAAATAAGTTTTGCCCAAACGGGACGATCAAAGTCTTGATAAACTTTAACCCCTATTCCAGAATGCTGAAACAAACTGGTCATTGCTGGAGACTTGCAGCTACCAATATAGAAGTTCCCTTCATAAAACAACTTCACCTCACCAGGGGTAGTTTGCTGACAAGCCATCGTGGTCACACCGCGGCAAACACTGGCAGTTTTAAAAAAGCGCAACATCCACCCAAAATCAAACAATCCGTTTTGAGGAAGAAAAACACACCGCGGACGGATGGCTGATGCTAGGGCGGCGGCTGATTTCAAATCCATCACTTTTGTCGCAAAGATCAGTACGTCAATCTCATTGCCATCAACTTCATCCAAAGATTCCAGCGAACGCACTTTTAAATTTCGCTTATTCCCACCGCGCTGACACTGTATTCCTTTACGCGACACCCATTGATGAATCTCTGGGTTATGATCATAAACCATGACGTCTTCACGCCTTGCGAATAATCCAGCCAAGGCCTTTCCTAAAGCACCAGCGCCGATAATCAAAACGCGCATTTACACCCCCATTAACGACAGAACGCTGTTATTCAATTCATTCAAAGTGCGACTTTTTAAGATTATCTTGACCAAAACTCCTCCATCATAAGTCAATAACCGATCATAATCACGAACAATCTGCTGTTCAGGATGGGATTTAAAATAAATAACCATCTGTTGCATCAATTCCAGACTCATCTCACATTCTGTCAGATACAAAAAATCAAAGAACGGTTCACGGAGGCACATACTTAAAACATCCCTCATGAGAAAAGAGCTGACACTCATGCGCGGAGGAACAATGTTCATGACATGCATAAAAGCCACAATAACATTCTGAAAAGTCTGAACCCTATTCAATCTGTTAAAAAGAATCTGCCATCCCAGATTTGGTTCCACGTGAGGAAAAGCGCTAATACCCATCATCATATCAAAATTGCGACGAAGCATTGCTGGAGTTTCTCCGCGTATGCCTGTCATAAAAGAAACATGAATAGCGGTCTCTTCTCGCCGATATGACATGAACTCATTTAATTTTTGAGAAGAATCCTCGCCTTTACGGATTTCCTGCAACAACCCCTCGTCAACATGTTCAAAACCGAAAAAAATCGTCCGACAGCCAGCATCTATCATGCGTTTATAAATCACTGAGTCAATATCATCAAGCCGCGTCTTACAACGCCAAGTAACACCAGGATTTTCTCTCTTCAAAACATCAAGGAACTGTGAGGCAAAACTGCGGTCTGAAAGAAAATTAGGCTCGCTAAATTCAAAATATGTTTTCCCAAGCCGCCGGCCTGCCCGCATCCATGAAAGCACGGTATGTGGACAGTGCCGGGACACGATTGGCGCGTCTTTAAAAGGGAGCCGATTATAGCAAAATGAACAATCAGCCCGGCATCCAAATGTTAAATATGCCCAAAACCGGTAATCCTGGTACCCATAGCGAACTAAATATTGATCAAGATGCTCAAAAAAAACATCATCCTTTAAATCTGGATCACCAATATAAGAGGCAATATAGTCATCAATATCCAAAGAACAAAAAATAACATTATCCCTTTTGACTAAATCCACCTGATAGAGAGAGAAATAGGGTGAGCAGATAATCACCCTTTTATTTTTTAATAAGGGAAGATAAAGAAAAAGAAAAATTAAAGATTCGATTTTCGGATATTGATTATTACAAGCCATCGAAACCAAAACAGTTTCTTCTTTGATGCTGGCAAAGAGTTTCACCAATGCCGAACGGAAATCCAGCTCCGGCGAGCGTTCAATATCATAAAATTTATATGGATAGTCGAGTTCATCAAGAAGCGCCAAAGCCCGCACCAATCGTGCCGGCAATAACATATGATGATTAGAAATAATTTGAAGAACAGCAACTGGGCGCGAACAGCTCATTGCCGCCTCCGCATACGCTCAAACACAAGATAACCATTATTTTCACGCGTGGTGACCATCAATGCCATGTCCTCAGCCTGTTCCAAAAAAATCTGTCCGGGAGAAATACCTTTTCCTATAAAATCATCACCAGGGTCCAAATAAGAAATGATCCTTCCACCTGGACGAAGCAAATCCGCCAACCTCGCCAATTGGAACTGATAAAAATCTAATTTTTCTTGCCAATAAATATCAGATAAATAAATCAAATCAAACGAGCCTGGTTGAAAAAAATCTGACACATTAAAGATGTCCTCATTCACAAACCGCACACAATTAATCCTTTTTTTTACTCTAGCCAGAAATAAATCATCCTTCATCCAAAATAATCCAGGGTCGGGAAGAACAAACATTCCATGGCTCAAAATAAAAAAATAATTATTCACTAAACTTTCAGGGGGATCAATCACTCTCTCTGAATAACGATGATATAACTGCACACCTTCAAAACAGCGCATATCTCTCTTGACTGATGAAATCCTCCCGGAATAAGTACATTCTAACTGAGCAAAAGAAGGCATCCTCCCAGAGTTTTCTAAGAAATGGCACTTACCCGCTAGTACGAATAGCTGAGCTGCATTAATGTCAACAGCATATAAAGATCCTGCATCCCCTGCCGCACCCAATATCGTCAAGGCCTGATTGCCGCCGCCACAACAAGCCAGAATATCATCACATGGTCCAGAAGCGGCAATCTCCGCCAACCGATCCAGCGGCTCAGTCGTATCATAATAGCGAACAAACCCTCCGAAAACTTTCAGCGCCTCATGCATTTTCAATATTTTAAAATTATTCTTCCCCATAGAAATCCAGTATTTATTCAGTACAGTTAATTTTAAATACTTTTGTCTTGAATCAATCAGTACGTATTAACTCCGCACTTCTCTCTATTATTTTTTTACGCCATCATGCAGCCCTTTATTCCGTAAAACAACTTTCGCCACTTCATCACAATAATTACAAATTTCAAAGGAAAAGCCGCAATACAAAACTTTTTCAAAAAAACCATCCAGAAAATCTCAATTTTTGCAGATACAAAGCAACTCTCCTTTATTTGAAGGGATAACATCAAATAAATCTCATTCATGAAAACGGTCAAAATACGCTTCCATAGTTCTCTTTACGATAAAGGGAATAAACGGTAACGTCTTTTAATCAAATCCTATTTTGGAAAAATATCAGCAGCTGGGCCTGCTTCTTCACAAACTTTCTCTAAGGCGTTATTGCTAATAGCAGAACACTCCTCTGATCCTCTGATAACTTGCAGCCATTTTTTGTAATCGTCATTCGCCTCCTGAAGGGTGCTTTCCCCTGCTAGAATTGAACAACCAAACAAAACTCGATAACGTTTATAATCCAACTTACTGCTGCTTAAAGGCTGATAGTATTCTTTAAAATAAGTCCGACACGCCTCTGCATCCCCCTTTGAAGCCAAAATTAAAGCGCCAATCTCAACTAAATAACCTTCCTCAGTATTAGGAACACGCGATAAAAAAATTTTTCGCGTCCTGCTGTTCGGTGACTGAACAGCTGCTCGACAAATCGTAGTATTAATCTGTCCTTGTTCTTCAGAAGAATAAAGATCGGAAACATCGGGAAAACATTCGGCAGGCTTTTTACTTGTATCCCGTCCTTCACATGCCTCGTTGACACAGATATAAGCCTTAACAAAATCGGCACCTTCCAAACATATCGAATCGTTTCCACATGAAGATTGACCAATGCCGGCAGCAAATATATTAAGATTTACCTGCCGAACAAGAGAGTCTAACAACTCATCCTCTCCCATAGTCGGTCTCGGCCAATCCTGTATTGAATTCAAAGATGAAGGCGGAGCAGGTGGGAGAATCATTCTTTCTCCTGGCGCAGAAACCTTCTTTTCTCCTGATTCGGCATCAACAGTGCTTGAAAAAACCTCACCTAAATTCATAAAAAAAAGCATAAAAAAAGCCAGGAAAATTATTGAAAAATTTCTTTGCATCCTCGCCTCCTCAATTAAATTTTTTCTTCATTCTATCACCCCGAACATTTTTTTACAATTACACTCAAACTTTTTCATCAATAAATGGTATTTTTTAAAAATTTTTTGTAATAACTTCTGTTGTCGAGAGAAACTTTTATCAATATAATAAATTTAAATATTATCCGTTAAAAATAAGTCTTTTAATATGCTGGACCATTTTAATAATCAACATAAAACAAATCCAACCGGCTTTCATCCCGGAGTTGACCATGTCGTCTTCGATCAAAGAGACTTTAATCTGACCCTCGAAGACCTCAAAAAACTTTGCCGCTTTTTCTCTTTGGGAAACCTCAAGCACTATGTCAAAGAAAAAGGAACAGTTATTTCCCATTCCAACTTTTTTATCTTTGTGGAAACATACAAAGGACAATTTGCGTTTAAATTCTACCCACCATCTGTAACTAAATCTATTATCGCTGAGTACACCGTTAACCGTCTTTTGATCACCCGAAAATTTCCGGCCCCAAAGATGTATCCTGGAACAAATGAAAAACCTTTTATGCCCATCAACAACTACTTAGCAACTTGCTTGGAATATATTGACGGCGTCCAGATATGGCATAAGATCAGACAAAAAGAGACGATCATTGCCATGAATACCGCTATGCTACACCTAAAGACAATACTGACCTCAATAAAAAAACCCATCCCTTTACAGAAAAAAGAGCGTTTGATAGAAACAGTCAAAACCTTAATTCAAGAGTCTCAAGCTCTGTCAAAAAATGAACAAAAAAAATTAATCGGAAACGTTCTTAATCTCGCATGTCAAACATATCTGAGTGATACAAAACTCTTTTCAAGGCAACTGATTCATAACAATGCCAGTTTGACTAACTTTTTAATCAAAGACAATACTGTCTTCACTTTAGACCTGGGACACATCAAAGAAGATTATATCCTCTCTGATCTGGCCAGCTTTGTCATTTCATGCTATTTATGTAAAATTCCTAAGAGAATATCCAAGACCGTTATTTCAGATTACTTTATTCAACATAAATTAAAGAAAGAATACAAAAAAGTTCTCTGTGCCATCCTCCAGGTGAGCCTCATCCAAGAATATCTTAAAAATATTCAACGCGAAAAATCTCTCAAAATTGCTCCCTATCCTCAAAGACTAACCAAGACTTTCCGCTCCCGTCTACAAGCCAGGATAGGCTTAATTGAAAAAATGCTCACAAAAGAAAAGCTCATTTAATCAAACTCCTGTAACGACGCTACGACGAGGACATTGGCTTAATTTTCTCATAGAAGAATTTATTAACTGCACGGTAACTGCAATGCCGGCACTCCTTCCATCTTGGCATGTCTGTTTGAATCCCAGCTGACGCCTCCTTAAGGGTATCGTGCAAATATTGATTATTAAACCATATATCTTTAAAGGAACGTTCATAAATATTTCCAGCAACGCAAGACCCAACGCTGTCACAAGGAGCCAAGACCTGGCCTTGTTCATCAATATAACTGTAAAACCAGCCCATGTAACATGAAGTTCGACTACCACCCGTTGTATCATAAAAAAATAAACGGTCGTTATGCGTGGATCCATGCTCAAGAGCAACAACATCTTCAAACATCCCGCTTTTTTCAACAATATCTGAAAAGCTCTGAAGATTATGTTTAAAAGTATATGGCACTGTCAAAGATGACCGGACGACCATTTTCAACTCCTCTAATTCCCCTTTGGAAAGCATCAATTCCTTCATCTCCTGAGTCGCTTTAAAAAAACGAAGGATTACCTCATCCACCCCTCGCTCCCGGGCTAATTCCAGAAAAGATTTCAACTGATGATAATTGTCTCTATAAAGAACACATGACAAAACTATTTTCGGCTTCCCGTATTTTTTTCTCAAGTCCAATAAAAAATCAAGATGCCGCAATAATCGGCGCAATGTGCCTTGAGATTTGCCATGCACTCTCCGATACATGTCCTCTGTTACTGCTGATATATTAACCGTTAATTGATCGGCCAAAGCCAGATAACTCAAGTGTTTGGATTCAAAATCAAGATGAGTATACGCAATCAAACGCATCCCCAGCGATTTTACCTTCCGGAAAATCTCTTCCGCATGAGGATACAGAACAACCTCACCGCCTTCAAGGTTAATCTCATCAACACCAATCTCACAACAATCTTCCAGTGTCCGCTGCAAAACAGAATAATCTAAAATTTTTTTCAAAGGCGGATTTTTAATGAGCGGAGAAAAATACCAGCAGAAAGCGCATCGACGATCACAGGCCTGTATGATATGAATATTAATCGACTGAGGGCCGATTAAAGGCCGTCCTAGTACGGCGCCCTTCAATCGCAGCATCTCTCTGATGTACGGATCTAATTTTTTTAAACTTTTTTGATCGCTCATATCTTTATGAATTGGGAAAACAAAAATGCGCTTTGCCCTTTAAAATTCCTAAATTTATATAAAAGTTCAAAAAACCGTATCAACTGCTCACGTGATTCAGGCCCTTTAAAGTCCGAATGATGTGTCACGATACCGGATAAAGGAACATAACTGCTCTCCCTGATCAACTCTTTCATAACCATTCTGGCACTGTTTATGGTGACACCGGTCTCATCATACCTACTGAAAGAAATCCTTGCCGGTAATAAAACAAACTCAACACCCTTCACTCCTGAACAGTCTCCGGCTGAAAAACCCAAAACCCTTTCTTCCGCAAGAATCTCCAACGTTGTGTCATCGTAGCCATGAAACGGCGGAACAAAAACTGGAGTAAATAAATCTCCGAATGCTTGTTTCATGTGAAGCAAGCCTCTTTGAATATCTTCACGCTGGTTTTGCGGCGAACGAGATGGCCCGAATTCGTACTTCACCTTCTTCTCGGAAGAATAGTTTAAATGCATCCATCCATGCTGAACAATATCAATTAAATCAGGATGCTCTTCTTTCTTATGACATAAAAACCGGATCAGGTCTTTTTCCATCTTTCCTGGAATGACCGCATAAATAACAGGCACCTGATAATCGATCGCGTTTTTAAAGAAAACCCGAAACGCTTCATCTAAAGTGCAAACATCATCATCGCGAATAAAAAACATGATTTTTCCATCGAATTTAATATATAATATTTCAAAAAATTTAAGGATAAAAAATAATTTAAATGCGCGTTTTATTCTACTACACACACAAACAAACCTTAGGGCATACTACCCGTAGCTTCTCTCTTGCAAAAAAACTTTCAGATTCCGGCGCTGAAGTTTTCATCCTGCAAGGAGGGGTGCCGCAAGCCTGTGTCCAAGCACCTCAAACCTGTGTTGTCAGAAACGTCCCCCTGCCTTTTGACGACCGCAGCAGCTTTCATTCGCTAAAACAACCCATCTCTGCTGACCAACGCGGTGATTTTATTTTGAAAACAGCCCAAGAGTTTGAACCTGATGTCCTCATAACTGAGTTTTTTCCCTTTGGACGATCATCCTATACACCTGAACTATTGCCTGTGCTGCGATATTTAAGAAAAAAATGTGCTCGCATTATGGCCAGTATTGGATATCCCCTCATTGCCGACTTGAATAATTTTGAAAACAAAACAACCGCCTTATTAAAACACGCGATCTTTTCCTTCTTTGACACTTTTTTAATCCATACTCCCTTTGAACTTGAAACGCCATATTTTAAAAAGTCAATCCAGTCTGAGACTTTATCCAGCCTATATGATTCCATAATGAATGACTTAAAAAGCCGCATCGTTTATACCGGTTATATCTTCCCGGATAAAATAATCTCTGGCGGCGCGCAAGTTGTTCTTAACGGAAACCCTGAAGAAACCATTGTCGTGAGCCGCGGCGGTGGTTCAGTTTATCCTAAACTGATCGCATGCGCCATCGATGCTCATTGTCATTTAAAAAACTCTACTCATACCATTATCGCATGCGGGCCGGCGACCTCTCTTAAAGAAATGGAATTTTTCCAATCCCGGTTAAAGGCACAAGATCAAGAACATATTTTTCTTGCCGGACATCTGAACAACCTCCATGATTACCTGCGCACATGCCAAGTTTCTGTCAACTTGGGCGGATATAATACGTCCGTCCAACTCATGTACTACGGCACACCATCGATTATCGTTCCTTACCACAGCAAAAATTCAAAATCTCCGATCAATGACCAAATCGCTCGAGCTTTACTACTCAAAGAAAAATTTTCAAGCATCGTTCTTGATTGCCATACCCTGACGGGCGAAACGCTGGCAGCGGCAATCAAAGAACAAATGCAACGACCTCGCCCGACACCCGCTCCCGCCGACTGGTTTAAGGGAGCAGATGCCGCTGCTCGGGTGGTGCTTGGAGAAACTCTAAATTAAACAACTTCATGAATCCATGATAAGAAACACACTTCGGGCAACCACCTTGTAAGGCTGCATCAGCATATTGGACTCTCAATGTGTCCAATGCCATCGGCAAAGTTCCGTCTAATCCCACATTTCCCACAGGCGGCAAATAAAGACATGGATAAACATCACGCCGTGATGTAATAAAAAGAGCTCTGGCGGGCGTCATGCACCCCCTTATCGCGGCTGTTCCGTTTAATAAAACTACCCGCATAGCCTGAACCATCACACGATCAATTCCAGAATAATCATCTCTCAAAATAGTCTCAATCTGACGACAGACCTGTTCAACCATCTCAGGACTTAAGTGAGCTAATTGCCCCGTATCATTTGTGAAAGATCGGTGATAATAGTTTAAAACCTGGCTTTCCATTAATTTAGGGGAAAATTTAACTTGAAGATCTCTGGCTAACCGATATACATCAATCAACTGCGCGTAATTAAGACTGTTGATGGTGAACTTCAATTCAATTTCTATGCTTTTTCTGAAATTTTCAACGATCCATTTAACTGTCTGCATTGTCCTATCATACGCCCCGCTGCCGCGCAAAAGATCATGAGTGTCTTTAAGCCCGTCTATACTAATCCCCATCTCCATTCCACACATACTATCCCCAAGCACTGACAATGCCTTCTGAATTCTTTCAGTGCACGCTGCGTTAGTATAAACGCCGAATCCGGAAATCTCCCCATGTTCACAAAACGTTGATAACGCTCTGAGAAGAGAACCGCATTGAGAATGTAAAAAAGGTTCCCCTCCTGTTAAAGAAATAAAATAAATCCGATAGCGTTCCAAAAGCTCTCTTAACATACGGATAACGCAGGACGCCTTTATGTCATGTCGTTCCTTTTCTGACCATATTCCGCAATGCCGACAATGTAATTGGCAGTGGTTCGTTATCTCAATCGTAACATCATTAATGATCGATTTTTTTTCTAAATTAGGCATGGAGCGTTTTACCTTTTGAAAAAAGCCAGCAGGCAGTTGCTTTCATTTCACGATATAAAGGACATTGAACACACGGGATATCACTTCTCTCCTCTACCTTTCGGAGAAGCATGGAACGTGCGTAACTCATTTTTTCACTATTAAAAATCTCGATCAGATCCTGATTAAAGGCGTTGCCATAGTCATCCCAATGATTAATGCTGCAACCAAAAACCCGTCCGTCTGTATTAATCTGCGGTTCAACCCACATTTGAGAACAAACCCGCTCAGCGGAATACACCTTACCGTAGTGCTGACGATAATCGTCGCGGTTAACAGCAGAAATCCCCACGGAGCGCTCACCTTTCTCCTGGCTCTTAACCAGTGAGAAGTCATCCCAACCGATTTTTACGCGAAATTCCATCCCCAGCTTAAGCGCCATTAATTTAGCAGATAAAAGCTGATGCCGGTTATGGTCAAACAAAATAAACTGCCACTGTAGCCTGGGGAGTGCCGTCGCATATTGCGCTTTTAATTTGTTTATTTCAATAATGTTAGAAATAACCTGATGAAAATCTCCCCCACGACGATAAATTTGATACACCTCATTTGTCGCCCCATCAATAGAGCAGCTTAAAAAATTAAATTGATATTTTACCAATCCTTCAAGGGTTCTCCTTTCGATGGTGTTTAAATTCGTTCCGGCACGAGCTGTTAAAGAAATCTTTTTTTCATGAGCGTAATTCATAATCGCCAGCATATCTGGATTTAAAAACAACTCACCGCAACCTCCCAATTCAATCTGAGTAATCCAGGGATAAGAATCGACAAAACATTTAAAATCATTAAACGAAAGTGTTTTTGAGCCAAGGGTATCAGAAATAATTCCCAGAGCGTTTTTACATGACGGGCATTTCAATTGACAAATCGTTGAGGCGATTAAACGTATTTTGGATGGCTTAAGCCTCATCGGCGCTCCTCCAAAAAAGACCGACAGCCGTTCACCACCATCTGAGCCTTATCCTGATTCATGAAAGAATATAGTGGCAAATGTATTGCGGTCGCGAAATACCATTCACTCACAGGAAATCCCGCCCTCATAGTTTCTCCTAACGATTTCATTAAATGAATAGGCCGATAGGCTTTCTGGGAAAGAACTCCGCAATGTGTTAGAAAGTCCGCGAGCTGATCCCGTCGATCACAGCAAAGAACAAAGTTCTGAGGAACACTTTTGACTCCAGGAGCATCCTGGAAAATCTTAAATTCTTCTAAATTTCTCAGACTTGTTTCATAAAAAACTTTCACGCGTTGCCTCGATGCAATAATTTCTTTCAGATGAGAAAACTTAACTCTGAGGGCAACAAGATCCATAAAAGTCATTGGAGCAAACCGCTGCCCCAGTTTCAATAATAAGCCATCGTCCCTCCAATCCTCCATCCAATGACGAATCTCATTATTTTTTACATCATTAAAAACAATCATTCCGCCACCGCCACCGCAAGATGATAACGGCTTATAATATGAAAATGAAAAAACAGCCATATCCCCAAAACTTCCCAGCATCCTGTTGTTATATTTTGAACTTTCAGCCTGACACACATCCTCAATGAAAACGATCTTTCGATCACGGCAGAATGCTCCTATCTTTTCCACATCGCATGCCTGACCAAACATATGCGCGCCAATGACAGCTTTTGTTCTACATGTCATCGCCGCCTTCACAGCATCCGGATTCATCTGAAGATCATTGGCTCTTGCATCAACCGGAACCGGTATGGCTCCACAATAAACAACAGCGAGAACAACTGCCTGATAAGTTAAATTGGGTATGATCACTTCATCTCCCGCACCTACTCCTGATGCTAATAATGCCATTTTTAGCGCATCACTACCTGAGTTCACGGCGATCGCATATTTTACCCCGATATAATCGGCAAACTGTTTCTCAAAATCACAAATCAATGACTTGATATCATTCAACCCCCTGATCGCCTTAAGAATACGATCCATTTCAACGCCATATTCATGCGCCAATGCCTGCTCGATTAAAACACTTTCATATCTGATCAATGCCACGCTTTCCCCCTATCATTTTCCTATCAATTGCTTCAATAGAATGACATAAGTCAATATAACAATTAATTTTTTCCTCATATTGGTGGCCTGAGACGGTCGCAGCAGCATATCTCGCATTAAAATTGCTGATACATCGATAACTGCAATAAGGATGCTGGGATACATACGCTCCCAACGCGTTGAAATATTGTTTGGCTTGAGGAAGCATTTTCCCAAAAGGTTCCCTTTCAAAATCCATCAAATAAAGGCGCTCTCGAACATCTTCAGGAAAAGATAAAAGAAGCCAGTTCCCCAGAACTTTTCCACTTGGGAGCAATAAAAAATCCCATGAGCCGCGAGATGGCATACTGTATCCTCTCCCAATCAATCCCATTTGTCCTGTTTTTAATTCAAAAATACTGAGCTGTCGATACTGATCAATAAAAATTTCTGAGGCCGATCTATCCCAATCTTCTAAAAACGCAGGATGAACTTCAATTGAAGACAGGCCTAAACCGGCTACATGCTTAACATTTTCCATTAATTTCATAGCCCCTGAAGGGCGCACTACCACCGTTGTCGTTAACTTTCCGCTGGATTGAACCGCCACTTTAACACCCCGTAGAACATCCTGATAATCTATACTTTTCAATCCAGGACGATTAACCCGTGTTGTCTCTTCATCGCCATCGATTCCGATTTCAAGATTAACGCCATGCCGCACAAAGAATGACATGAGTTGCGGATCAAGTAACGTGGCATTCGTTTGCACAGAAAGATATCGGCTTAACCCTTCCTGTTTAACCACGGCAATCATCTGCTTAAGCAACTCTGCTTCTATAAGGGGCTCTCCTCCTGAAAAAATGAATTCTACAGGGGCGGCGGGACGAATAAAGGCTAAGACTCGGTGGAATATTGTTTGATCAAGGATGGCTTTCTGACTCCGATATTTATAAAAACAATAACCGCACCCCAAATTGCACCGATCCGTAAAAAACAACCATACATGATTGACTTTTTTCAGCATTTGATTATCGATCATCGGCTAACAGCATCACTGCGGCTCATTTGTTAAGTCTGATTTTTAAACTTCCTATCAAGGTCAAATATGTTATAATTTTTAACAAATTCATAAAGAATGCCTGATTTGCCCGAGAGTTAGCATTGAATTGAATATTATTTTACCATCTTACGGAGCCTACACAACAAATGTTTCTACTCTATACCATTGTTCTCGCTTTGGGAATTGCTACGATACATAGTGATATAAAAATTAAAAAAATCCGGAATAACCATCTGCTTATAGCAACCATTTCCGGCATTATTGTGTACATATATTTGATCGCCGCCGGAAAATTTTTCCCGGATATCCATTTTTTGTGGAACGCCCTGATCGCTCTTTTTTTGGCAATGACGCTCTATCTTACTGAAACATGGGGTGGCGGCGATGCCAAGCTTTTCATTGTTTTATGTTTTCTGATACCCTTAAATAGATACCCCCCGGCCCTCTTCTTCCCTTCCATTGCCTTATTCGTCAACATCTTCCTCTTCGGTACCATTGCGATCCTGATCTTACTTCTTAAAAACACATTAAAAAATAGAAAAACAGTTTGGAATAAAATATTTTCAAATACCACCGCACTCGTCATCGGAAAAGCATTTCTGATCATCTTTTCTCTTAATTGGGCGATCCAACCGGTCGCACGTCGCTTCTTACCGGAGGCATCTCCTTTCCTTTTCGGAATCATTTTATTTCTCGCGTATCGTTCCATCTTTCAAGCGATCAACCGCCTAAAAAATAACCGACTCCTGATCATCCTTATCAGCATCGGACTGATTTCCCGACTCTCCCTTTATCCTCTCGAAACCAATATCGCCAACCTCATCTCCGCTTTTAAACGCACGGCGATCTATACGTTCATCTTTTATAATATCCAGATCATCCTCGAAATCAACAAGCAGGCGGACAGCCCATCAACAAGAATACCGTTCGCCCCTTTCATGTTCATGGGAGCCTTGTTAGCACACACGGAAATACTTAACTGGATTATGATGTTCTTAGAAACCATGAAAAAATGACCAATATCCCATCACCCTTAAAAACAATCCTTACCAAACTCTACGCGTGCCACGTCCATGTCAGCGTCCAGCGCATGAAAATTTCCATACACGTCGATCTGGACCGAACAACTTTTTTAAAGATCGCGCCCCTTCTCTACCTTTTGCTGAATAAATTTGAAAATCTTTATCTGATCCTGATCGACGGAATCCCGTTCTGCTTGATGCACGACGCGCCTGATCATTTGATCTATAACAAGAAACCCAACGTCGAGTATATAAAAGACTCGACCTGTCAGACCTGCAAATATGATCAGTGCTGCCCTGGCTGGCTCAGAGGCCTTAAATCAATCCCAAACCATGCACCTGTTGCAGATGTGCCTCGTGAAATAATTTTTGAAACAACCCAACAATGCAATCTAAACTGCCCGATCTGCTTCTCAGAGAAAGGGAATCACAGTGTTCCATTAAAGAAATTAAAAATGCTGATCGATGAATGCGTCTCCTTAGATATAAAGCAAGTAAGATTTACCGGCGGAGAACCTTTGCTTTATGAAGACCTTTCAGAAGCGCTGATTTACGCAAAGGCCAAGAACCGTTATGTCACTGTAAACACGAACGCAACTCTGTTCGAGAATATCTCGCTTGAGCTCCTCAAAACACATGTTGATGATTTATTGATCTCTCTTCAGGGATTCAACGAAACGTCTAATCAAGAACTCACGCGAAGCAAATCAAATTTTAGAGAAAAAGTCCGCCATATTATTAAACTGAATGATCACATGCCCCGCGTAAGAATCGGCACAATCATGTCACACACGTTAATTCATCATTTTGATAAATATCTTTATCTCATTGATAAAATGGGGATCAGAAATTGGGAGGTGTACCGCCCAATGTTTTTTTCCGATAATGAAAATTTCATTATTGACAAAAACGACATGCTCTTGCTCATGCATTTAATCGCATCGAAAAAAACAACGCGAAGACGAATCATGATCGCCAACCCGGTCCCTTTCTGCGTCACTCGAGATAAGGATCTCAGCCAGCAAGTCTTGTGCGGGGCTGAGTTTGATGATGGGCACAGCCGCCTTGTCGTTGATGTCAGAGGATTTTTCAAACCAAGCTATTTTATCCAAGAAAATCTCGGCGCAACAGCCAGCGAGGCATGGCAGAATCCGTTCCTCCAAAAACTGCGCTCACTGGATTATCTTCCACAAAACTGCCAATCATGCCCTTTATTAAGATGGTGCAAAGGCGGGAGCCGTCACTGGGCAAAAGTCGCAAAAAAAAGCTTTTTTGATTGCGATCCCTTAATGCCGACCTAACAGCTGCTAACAATCAATAGTTGGTGTGCGATGTATGGGAACTGTGTTCACATACTTCTTCTGTTTGGGCCATAGCGATACTATTCGTATGGCTGACGGCAGACAAGATACCGAGGGCTGAAACCGTCCCAAGGCCGATCTTAATCACCTTATCTTTTGAAATATTCCCTGATTCATCTTTAATCAAATCTTCCAACTTCTTTTTGAATTCTTTTTTCCTGTTCATCTCTCTCTCCATTTTTTATCCAGCCCACCGTTCAAAAATCTCTCGGCTTTGCGGATCATCAATCATTTTTTTAAATAAATACTCAAGCTGAAACCGCTCAATTTTATATTTAGGAGTCTGCGTGATCTTGGGAACGATTGTTCCCTGATTCAAATAATTCAGCACAGGACAGGTGCCCATCCATGGCAAAAATGCTGAATGATAACACCATTGATCCATCACAGAACTCTGGCACATCGCAAACATCTTGGGGCTTTTCATCACGTCCTCGTAACTATCCACAAGAACATTCCCAAGCCGAAACATATCGCTGCCCGTCATTCTTGCCTCATCACAAGGATAAATATCTCCATTAGGCATGTAGGTGAGTACAGACCGACCGGCACCGCATGGACTCATCTGATCAACATATCCCGGATCTTGTTTGCGTAAAATTTTCTTCAACATGACTGATGCCATACGCTCTTTAATCGGGACTCCCTGTCGATTAAGTTCTAACAAATACTCCATCGCCTCGGACCAAAAACGGTTAAACTCCTCTGGCGTATATCCCAAATGACCCCATTGACATTGGGCTTTGCCTATAGCAGTAATCGGCCGCAGTGCAATGACATCAACGCCCCATGATATGTATTCATCAATAATTTCTTTGGAAAAATTAAGGCTTTCCTTGTTTAGCGTCGGCAGCAAATTGATCCTTGACTCCTTTTCCGCTCTTTGATAAGCCTCCTTCAAACGTTTCATAGCCCCTGCGGCCTGTTCATAAGTTCCGCCTCCACCACTATAAACCCTGTTTCGATCATGAATCTTAGCAGGACCATCAACCGAAATACACACACTCACCCCATTCTTGACAAGAAAATCAGCCTTTTCATCATCTAAAAGCGTTCCGTTGGTTACCAAACTAATCGAAATACTTTTGTTAGCAGCATTGAACTTCCGTATATGTTCAACTAAAAAAGTCAGCACAGACCAATTAAGCAATGGCTCCCCACCCTGAAATTCCAGATTGATATGAGGGCTGCGCATATCAAAACAATACTTTAACACCTGTGCCGCCACATCAACGCTCATGTCCAACGCCGAATCTGTTTGTGTCTGACAATATCGGCACTCCAAATTACATCTGGTCGTCAGAACGGCGATATGCAGCGAGGCATCTGTAAAAAGATGCGCGTTTAATCTGCGATACTCCTGAATCAATTTCGGCAAATTCTCCTCGGTTGCAATAATCCCTTTCTCACGCAACCGCTCAAACAAACCGGCATCACTGTCACAACATAAGCGCTCGAGGCCTTTGAACTCATCTCGCTCCAGAATATCCCAGTGGCCAAGCATATTGCTGACAAGATAATGCTCATCGATGAGTTCCGCTTGATAAGGCAGGACAGCCCAGCCCTTCTCGACAATCTTTTCATCCATATCTTTATGCCTTATGTAAATAAATTAAATAATTGATCCAATGTAGCACGTCGCTTTCATGAACTGTCTCAAACCTCAATTGATAATAATCGTCAGATAGCGGAAAGCAATTAACCCAATCCTCGTCTCCCAAAATAGCATGTTTAATAATCTCTTCTTTATATAACGTCCTGTTCAATTTTATAATAAAACCCTCGGCATCTTTGATCAACGGCGGCTGTTGCTTCTCCATCATATCCTTATTTTTCATTTCTTTTCCTTCTCTTCCTCAGATTCCAACTCCCGAATCAGATCCTCAATTTCTTTTTCCTCAGCCTCCTGTACTAATGAAGGCGCTGCTGAAAACAAGGCTCGCTGCATGATCGCCGTAATAGCCTCAGCGTTATGCTTGGTACGCTCAAAATAATGCGCGTAATTCAACAGCTCATTGCAGAACTCCAACGACAGCTTCCTCAGATCAACTTTCTTCTGTTGCGGATAAAGATAAATAATAATATCCGTCTTATCGCTATCCAACAGAATATACGCCTTGTCCAAGAAAACATACCCAACAGCAAAGATCGTCTCTGTAGAGTAAATTTTACCATTCACCCTTAATTCCGCATAATCGTCTTTAATTTGAATTTTCGGTTGACTCATTTCTCCTCCCAAATCTGATTTAATTATAATGTTTAAATATTTTGATTGTTAGCTATTTTTTGCAATCCAATATCATACAACATTATGGACGGCACCCCCATTTCTCATATATCACTGCCTTATCACTCCAACCCCTTTGCCATGTATCACCTTGTTCTAAAAGAATCCATCCTCCGGGGCAAGGCACTGGACCTGCTATTACACCACCCGAACACCGGGATTCATCGCGGCATTACAAAAATCGTCTGCCACCACGTTGCCGCTGCCATCCTTGCACGCGGAGTTGCAGGTCATCACCCCGCCATCACACGGCTCACTGCAAGGCGTACACTCCGATGCCGCCCAACTGTAATACACCGGTTCCTCGCGCACGAGATCATCCAATGCCT
>CAZBHY010000005.1:19126-20613 GCA_964491705.1 uncultured Planctomycetales bacterium | reverse complement strand
TGAGGATTCTGGTCTGGAAGTCGCGGCACTGGATAATCAGCCTGGAGTGTATTCAGCCCGGTATTCCGGGGTCAATGCGACAGATCAAACGAATAATGCCAAATTACTGCGTGCGCTGCGAGGATGGGAACAGAAAGACCGACGCGCGCGTTATCGCTGTGTTGCGGCTTTAGCTGAGGGAGATCGGGTGATTGCGACAGTGTCCGGGTCATGCGAAGGACTGATCGCGCATCGCTCACGCGGGAAAAATGGTTTTGGATATGACCCATTATTTGTGATTCCCGAATATGACAAGACCTTTGGCCAGCTGGATCCCTCGATCAAGCGGCAAATCAGTCATCGCGGCCGCGCAATGCGCAAGGTGAAAAAAGTGTTGAAAGCATATCTGCGTGAAAAAGAGTGCGCATGCACGTCTGCATGACGCCCTGTCAGAAAGATTAAAACCCCAATCCTTTAAAGATATTCTGAACACCTTCTCCGATGGCATCTGCGGCATCTTGGACCACAGCCGCAGAATCAACTTTCGTGGAATAGCGCGGATTCATCAGGGAACCACTGGCCCGGATGGAGAGATAGCGCTCGAGGATATTTTTTGTTCCAGATCCCAGCAGATCGGTTTTCATGGATTCCGGCAGGCGGAAGTTAGGCGTGATGTTAAAGTCAATGTTTTTATTGATATCGATCCACCCGTTGCCGGATAATTCGACGGCGGAACTTTTGAGAAAGGTATCTGCCAGCCGCAGTCGGTTTTCACGGATAAAGATCTTTGTTTTTGCGTCCGTAAAAACGACATCCTGGTAATTTTGATTGAGGATCAGCGAGAGAATGCCTTTGAGGAAATTGGGCTTTACAAAATAGCCGTTTTCAATTTTTGCATCGCCTTGGCCGGTGAGGGTTGATGTTGTTTTGGCATTGCCTTGCAGGAAAAGTTTCATGGTCAGCAGCCCGCCGATTTTTTGATCTTTGAAGGGGAAATCATTTTTGAGTTTGGCCAGATCAACACCCGAGACCTCGGCCTGCGCCCGGAAGGGGAAGGCGTCTTTGACAGTGATGTTCCCGCTGATGAGAACTCGTCCGTCATGAAAGTCTGTCGCGATGTCAAAGATATTCTCATCGGGGTTGGATTGCGTGGTTTTAATAGACAGGTTATCAAATCGAAAATTTTTGACAGCAGTGCGGTCGCTTTGATAATTCAGAGAGAAGCGGGCATTGGCCGGATCAGTGAGTATTCCATCATAGCGCGCGGTGATATCGCCTTGTCCACGGATACCCCATTCGGCGATCTTTTCTTTGAGCAGGGGATGTAGCTGTTCCAGATCCGACAAGGTGATTTTTCCCTGGATATTGAGGTCTGCAAAAATTCCGTTTTGGCCTGGGGACATTTTTCCCGATCCTGATAGGGTGGAGAGTTTTGTCTTGAGGTCTGCGCGGGTGATGTCATACGCCCCGCCGGCGGATTCGGCACTGATAGAAAATGTTGTATTTTT